>DYNS01000187.1 GCA_020720965.1 Anaerolinea sp.
TGCGAAGCCCTGCAAAGCCTGTAATGAAAGAAAACGCCGCCCTCCGCAAGGAGACAGCCTTCCTTGTGTTTACTTTGCTGGCGAGCCTTCATTTTGCGTTTTTACGCGCCACCCAAACCTTTACCTACGCCGCTGCCTCTCCAGAAGCTCTCGTCAGTGGGCAAGCGCCCACCCCATATCAATACCGGGTTCTCATGCCGCTTGCCGCGCACGCCCTGCCATTGCCCCCCGCCGAGGCGTTGCGCTTGTTGGAGTTTTCTGCCACACTGGGGTTGTTTTATGCCACCCGCGCCCTCCTTCGCGCGTTTTTGGCAAACGATAACCAGGCAATGTTGCTGACTTTGGCTGTGGCGTACATCCTGCCTTTCAACTTTACCAACACCTTTCATTACCCCTGGGATATTACATCCCTTCTGTTTACAACTCTGTGCCTCCTCGCCTTGCGCCGTCAGGCATGGGGCTGGTACTACCTCCTGTTCATCATCGCCACCTTCAACCGCGAAACAACCTACCTGCTCACCCTTACCCAAGTGTTTTACGCTCTCTTTTTTCTCAAAACGCCCCTGCCCCACCTCGTCAAGCACGTCCTGGCGCAAGCCAGCCTGTGGCTGGCGATTAAAACTGGGCTGTTCTTTGCTTTTCGGCATAACCCGGCTCAGGGTTTGGGATTGTTTGAAGTGCAATTGCTCCGCAACCTGCAACAACTCAGCCAGCCCGGCATTTTTCTCCTCGTTTTAAGAAATTGGGGCATGGTGTGGGTCTTTTTGTTACTTTGGCACAAACACATTCAAGATGCCTTCATTCGCAGCGCCTTACTGGCAGGAATGACGCAAATGCTCATTTTGCTCACCGTTGGCATAGTGGAAGAAATGCGTATTTACGGAGAATTAATCCCTGCGCTCGTGTTGGCGCTCTCACAAGTAACAGCTGCAATCGTTTCACCCCAACCACAAGAAACCCAAAGGAGAAGCCATGTCTAAAGAAACCGAGGTCGTCATCCTATCCGCTGCCCGCACGCCCATTGGAAAATTTCAGGGCGGGTTAAGCGGCATTCCTGCGCCGCAGTTGGGCGCCATTGCCATCCGCGCCGCAGTGGAACGCGCCAACCTGCCCAACCTGGCAGAAATTGACGAAGTTCTCATGGGCAATGTCGTCCAAGCCGGGGAGGGACAAGCCCCTGCCCGCCAAGCCGCCATTTTTGGCGGCATCCCCTCCAGCGTGGGCGCAGTGACCATCAACAAAGTCTGCGGTTCCGGCTTAAAAGCCGCCATGTTCGCCGCCCAGGCAATCCGCGCCGGGGATGGCAAACTGTTTGTGGCGGGCGGCTTCGAGTCGATGTCCCGCGCCCCTTACCTCGTCTCTGGGCGGGGCGGCGAACTGCGCTACGGACATCAGCAGATGACGGACGCTCTGCTCCATGATGGTCTTTGGGACCCCTTTGAAAACTGGGGCATGGGCAACTCGGCAGATTTTATTGCCGAGGAATACAAGGTCAGCCGCGAGGCGATGGATGCCTTCTCGCTGGCGAGCCACCAAAAAGCGGTGGCGGCGCAGGCGGCGGGCAAATTCACCGCCGAAATTGCCCCGGTGGAGTTAAAAGGGCGCAAAGGGGAGGTGACTGTGCTGAAGGTGGACGAGGGACCCCGCGCAGATGCCTCGCTGGAAGCCCTATCCCGGCTGAAGCCTGCCTTCCGCGCCGAGGGGCGAGTCACCGCTGGCAACGCATCCACCCTCAACGATGGCGCGGCGGCGGTCATCCTTGCCAGCCGGGCATACGCCGAGGCAAACGGAATCAGACCCCTGGCGCGGGTGGTGGCATATGCTCAGGCAGCGGTAGCGCCCAAGTGGCTGTTTTCTGCTCCGGCAAAGGCAATTCCCCTCGCCCTCGCCAAAGCGGGTTGGAACCTGCCTGAAGTGGATTTGATTGAACTGAACGAAGCCTTTGCCGCCCAGGTGCTTGCCAACGGCTACGAACTGGCAAACCAGGGTTGGGATTGGGACAAAGTGAACGTAAACGGCGGCGGCATCTCGCTGGGACACCCCATTGGCGCGAGCGGCGGCAGAGTGCTGGCAACCCTGCTATATGCCCTGCAAGACCGGGGCTTGCGGCGCGGGGTGGCTTCGCTTTGTTTGGGCGGCGGCGAGGCAGTGGCAATGGCAATTGAAGCCGAGTAAGTGGAGTATAATCCCCCGCCGAGGAACCCCCCTATGCCTACCATTTACCCATTTACAGCCATCATCGGGCAAGAGCGTATGAAACGCGCCCTCATTCTCAACGCCGTAGATACCCGCATTGGCGGCGTGTTGATTCGCGGCGAGCGCGGCACGGCAAAATCTACCGGCGCACGCGGGCTTGCGGCTTTGTTGCCCAAAGTGCGGACGGTACAGGGTTGCCGCTTTGGCTGTGACCCGGAAAACCCCAACGCCCTGTGTACCGAGTGCAAAGAACGCGCCGCCAAGTTGGCCGAACTCCCCTACGAAATTCGCCCCATCCCCTTTGTAAACCTGCCCGTCTCTGCCACCGAAGACCGGGTGGTAGGCACTTTGGACATTGAGCAAGCGATTCAGAAAGGTGAACGCCATTTTGAGCCGGGCGTGCTGGCAAACGCCAATCGGGGCTTGCTCTACATTGACGAAGTGAACCTGCTGGACGACCATGTGGTAGATTTGCTGCTGGATTCTGCCGCGATGGGCATGAACATTGTGGAGCGGGAGGGCATCTCCTTCTCACACCCGGCACGATTCATCCTCGTTGGCACAATGAACCCGGAAGAAGGCGACCTGCGCCCTCAACTGCTGGACCGCTTTGCCTTCTCGGTGGATATTACCGGCATCCGCGACGCCCGCGAGCGGGTGCAGATTATGGAACACAACATCGCCTTTGAAGCCGACCCGGAAGAATTCCGCCAACGGTTTTTGGAAAAGGAAAATGCAATCTCTCACCAAATTGAGCAAGCCCGCGCCCTGCTGGAGAAAGTGAAATACTCCAAACGCGACCTGCTCTCCATCGCCGCCCTCACCTCCTCCCTTAACGTGGATGGACACCGCGCCGACTTGGTGATTCTTAAAGCCGCCCGCGCCCAAGCCGCCCTGGAAGGTAGAACCCAAATTACCGACCACGATATTGCCCTGGCAGCCGAGCTTGCCCTGCCGCACCGCATTAAACGCGGTCCTTTTCACCAGGCAGAAGTAACCGCCGCGCAATTGCAAGAGCGCATCGAAAACCTGGTTGGTCAGTCGGTGGAGAACGAAGAAGAAAGCCAGGAATCCACCGAGAAATCGGAATCGCAGGAAAAAAAAAGTCGGTCCTAGAAGATACGGTTGAAGACGATACCCAACCGGGTATCACCGAGCCCGCCCGGCAAGACGTGTTCGCCTCCCAAAATGCAAACTGGTGGGATGGCGGGCAAAAGGTCAAGCCGGGCGAAACGTTTGCCCCCCGCAAACTGGATACCCCGCTGGATAAACTCGCCCGCAAACAAGCCGGGCGGCGCTCCGAGACGGTGACAGAACGCAGACGCGGACGCTACATCAAAGCCCGCCCCGCCAACGGCAGCACCGACATCGCCTTCGATGCCACCATCCGCGCCGCCGCGCCCTACCAGGCACGCCGCGAAGAAAAACGCCAACGCCTCGCCTTCGCCATCGAAAAAGGCGACCTGCAAAAAAAGATACGGGTAAAGCGCATGGCAAACCTGGTGCTTTTCCTGGTAGACGCCTCCTGGAGCATGGCAGTTGCCGAGCGCATGAACGCCACCAAAGGCGCCATCCTCTCCCTGCTGACGGATGCCTACCAACGCCGTGACCGGGTTGGGCTTATCGTCTTTCAGAAAGACCGCGCCACCCTCATCTTGCCGCCCACCAACAGCGTACAACTGGCGCAAAGGGCGCTGGTAGATATTCCAGTCGGCGGAAAAACCCCCCTCTCCGCCGGGCTGTTGATGGCGGGAGATATTCTAAAGCGGGAAAAAACCTCCCACCCAGATGTGGAACCCCTCCTGATTGTGCTGACCGACGGCGCGGGAAACGTCTCCATTGGAACCCAACCCCCGTTGGAAGAATCGCACCATTTTGCAGAATTAATCGCCAATGAAAGCGTAAAAAGCGTGGTCATCAACATGGAACACGCCGCCTTCGACCAGGGTTTGGCGCAGCAACTGGCAGACCACCTCAAAGCGCCTTGTTACTCCCTGGCAGATATGAAAGCCGAAAATTTGTACCAGGCAGTGCAAAAAGAAATGGCAAGAAAATAGCCCACAACAAAACCCCTCTCCGGTTGGAGAGGGGTTTTGTTAGCCCTGGTTCGCCCTGGCATTTTCCACATACGCCAGGCTTTGGTGCCGAAAGTAAGTGTTATACAACTCGGCGTAATGCCCGCCCTGCCCCAAGAGCGCCTCGTGTGCGCCCTGCTCGATGATGGAGCCTTGCTTCATCACCACAATCCTATCGGCGGCGCGGACGGTGGAAAGGCGGTGTGCGATGAGGATGCTGGTGGAATTTTTGAGAATGAGATTCAGCGCCTGCTGAATTTGCCACTCGGTAAACGGGTCTATGCTGGCGGTGGCTTCATCCAAAATGAAGATGGAAGGCTTCTGGGCGAGGACGCGCATCAGCGCGACCAACTGACGCTGCCCCATGCTGAGACGCACGCCCCTCTCCCCCACCTCGGTTTGCAAACCATTGGGCAGAGTCTCCATCCATTCCCCCTCCCCCACCTGACGGGCAAGCGCCAAAATTTGGGCATCTGTGGCTTCTGGGGCGGCGTAGCGGATGTTTTCTGCCACTGTTCCGGCAAAGAGAAAGGGAACCTGCGAGACAATGCCCAACTGCCTGCGGTACTGGGCAAGGTTGAGAGAGCGGATGTCCATTCCGTCTATACGCAAACTGCCGCCCTGAAACTCGTAAAAGCGGGCAATGAGTTTGGCAATGGAAGATTTACCCGCCCCGGTGTGCCCTACCAGAGCCAAGTTCTCTCCGGGTTGGATGTGCAGGCTAAAGTCAGCGAGGATGGGTTCGCTGCCCTTGTAGCGAAAAGCGAGATTCTCGAAGCGGATTTCGCCTTGCAAGGGGGGGACATCGCGGGTATCGGTCTGGTTCACGTTAGGGTCAGCATCAATCAACGCAAAGGCGCGTTCCGCCGCCGAAAGCCCGGCTTGGATTTGCGACCAAAACGAGGTGAGGTTGAGAATGGGGAACATGAAGTAGTCCAGCGAGTTGATGAAGAGATACCACGCGCCCACCGTCACCACGCCAGCGGCGGCGCTCACGCCCCCGGCGTACACCAAAATACCCACAAAGATACCTGTGATGGCGTTGAGAACCGGAAAGACGAGTGAGAGCACAAATCCGCGCCTCACGTTTACGTGGTAAGACTGCTGATTGGCGACGTTGAAGGTCTCAAAAACGCTTTGCTCCTGCCGAAAGTTTTTGGCAACGGCAATTCCGCTCACAGTTTCTTTGATGGTGGCATTAACATCCGCCATTGCCTGCATTCCGCGCCGGGTGACAATACGGGCTAGCCGCCGAAAACCCATGGCGATGGCAAAAACGACCGGCATAAACGCCAGCATGACGAGGAAGAGCCGCCACTCGGTACGCGCCAGCACAACCCCCAAAATAAGGGTCTGCGCCAGTTGAGAGCCAACATCCGTTACGATGATGACCAATTGCCCAAAGTCGTTGGTGTCGCTGGTAATGCGGCTGACAATGCGCCCGCTGGAAAACTGGTCGTAAAAAGACAGGTCGTGCTCGGCGGCGGCGCGAAAGGCGCTGGTACGCAACCCCAAAACGACATCCCCCACTGCCCGCACGGTAAGGCTGCGGCGCAGCCAGTTTAATCCCCAGTTGAGTAGGGCAATGGTCAACATCCCTAACGCCACCAGGGTTATCGCCTCGGTTGTGGGGCGCTCCTTCAGCAAGTCCATAATGGCACTCACAATCACCGGCAGCGCCGCGCCCAGGGCAGCCATCAGCAGCACCAGGAGGGTAATGAGGGTCATGCGTTTTTTTTGAGAGCCAAAGTAAGTCACAATCCGCCTGAAAAGCTCGCGGTCTGTGTACTGACGGTCATATTTTTCGTTGTTTAATCCGGCAAAAAAGCCCATAAAA
>DYNS01000188.1 GCA_020720965.1 Anaerolinea sp.
CGTTGGGTCCGATGATGGAGACGATTTCGCCTTCTTCCAGGCTGAAGTTCAATTTGTTGACGGCTATCAGACCGCCGAAGCGTTTGATGACGTTGGTTGCTTGTAAGAGCGCCATAGGTTAGTCCTCGTGTAGTTCGCGGGCGCGGCGTTCCGCTGGCAGCAGACCTTCCTGCCGGAAAATCATCATCAGGATAAGGATGAGCCCAAAGAGCAGGCGTTGATATTTGGCAGGGTCCAACTGGGTGGATAAATCTCGCCAGGCGAAGTTGATGAGGGGGATGACGGCATCGCTTTGGCGGAGTTGGCTCAGGTAGAGCGAAAGCCCTTGCAAGATTTGCAGGTTAAGCACGACAACGGTCGCCGCGCCCAAAATAACGCCGGGGATGCTGCCCAAGCCGCCCAGAATGACCATGGAGAGAACGCCGATGGACTGCATGAAGGAGAAGGATTCCGGGCTGACGAAGGTACGGCTCGCGGCGAAGAGAACTCCCATTGCCCCGGCGAAGGAGGCACCGGAGGCGAATGCCAGCAACTTCATCTTGACGAGGGGGATGCCCATTGCTATCGCGGCGGTTTCATCTTCCCGGATGGCTGTCCATGCCCGCCCAATTTTGGAGTCTTCCAGCCTTTGGGCAACAATGACGATGAGGACGATGAAGAACAGCGCGAGCAGGTAGAAAAAGACGTTGTATAGGTCGGTGTCTTTAACGGTTTTGCCAATTAACCCGCCAAAAACGCTGTTAAAGGCATCTACCACAAAGCCGGGCATGGAGGGGCGCTGAATGGGGGTAATGCCCTGGGGTCCGTTGGTGATGTTCCAGGGTTTATCCAGGTTGTTTGCCAGCACCCGAATCACCTCCCCAAAGCCGAGGGTGACGATGGCGAGGTAGTCGCCGCGCAGGCGCAGGACGGGTAAACCCAGGGTAATGCCTGCCAGGGCGGCGGCGATGATGCCGATGAAGATGAACAGGTAGAAGAAATCACCGGGCAGGAGGAAGGGCAGGTTGGCAGGTTGAGTGCCGGGGGCGTAAAAAATGGCATAAAACTGTTGCGAGCCAAAGAACGCCCACATATACGCGCCAACCGCGTAAAACGCCACGTATCCGAGGTCTAACAGACCGGCAAAGCCGACCACGATGTTCAAGCCCAGAGCGAGGGCGGCGAAAACGCTAATTTGAAAGACAATTTCCAGGTAAAAGATGTTACGCACGCCCAGCACCGGCATAATGACCAGGGCAACGACCAGGGCGGTAATGAGTTTGAAGGGTTTGCTGGTTTTGAAGGCGTACAGACTGCCAACGGAAGAAAGGTATAGCAAAAAGGCAAAGGTGGAACGAGGGTTAAGGTACACCAGGGTTGTGCCAACTGCCACATGCAAAAGGGTGAGGATGTAGGGGGCGTAGCCCTGGTTGAGAGAACGAAGGAAGGGTTTGATGGCTTGCATCGGTCGCTCCTCAGGCTTTCTGCCCAACGTTTTCGCCCATCAGCCCTTGTGGGCGGAAGACGAGAACGAGAATGAGAATGGCAAAGGCGAAGATGTCTTTGTATTCGGTGCCTGCTGCGCCCATGGTAAAGGCGGACATGAAGGTTCCGGCGAAGGTTTCCAGCATCCCCAGCACAATGCCGCCCAGAAGCGCCCCCGTCAGGTTGCCAATGCCGCCCATGACGGCGGCGGTGAAGGCTTTCATGCCGGGGAAGAAGCCGACAAAGGGGTCTATGCGGGTGAACTTGAGGGCGTACAGAACGCCCGCCGCCCCGCCCAAAGCCCCGCCGATGAGGAAGGTGAGCGAGATGATGCGGTTTACGTCAATGCCCATCAGACTGGCGGTTTTTCGGTCTTGCGCCACTGCCCGAATGGCTTTGCCGACTTTGGTGGCGTTCACCAGGTAGTTCAGCACAACCAGCATGATGAGCGCGGCAATCACTACGATGGCGGATTTGATGGGGAAGCCCAGGTTGACATTTGCCGTGCCGATGCTCATTTGCCCCATCACAACCCGGGTGTCGAAGTTGCCAAAGGTGGGGAAGGTGCGGTTGAATTGCCCGGTTGTCAGGCTTTCCACAAAGCGGATGACATCCTGCAGGAAGAAAGAGACCCCAATGGCGGAGATGAGCGGCACGAGGCGGGGTGCTCCGCGCAGGGGGCGGTATGCAATCCGCTCTACGGTGATGGCAAGCGCTCCCGCGCCAATCATCCCGGCGATGATGGCAACGATGAGCCAAAGGTAAGACATAAAGAGCGATTCGGTGGGGATGACTTTGGCTATGGCGAGGGTGGTAAGTAGTTCCACGCCGATAAACGCCCCCACTGCAAAAATTTCGCTGTGTGCGAAGTTGATAAATTCCAAAACGCCATACACCATCGTGTAACCGAGGGCGATGGCGGCATAGACAAAGCCGATGGTCAGACCGTCAATGAGCACCTGAGGCAGGTTGCTGAGGGTGTAAGTGAGCAGGGGCATTTTGTACTTGGCTAAAAATGTCTGCCCCACAACGGTCTGGTCTAAAATGAGAGCCAGGGCAAGCACTACCAGGGAGAGAACGAGAGCGCTGCCGAAAGAAAATACCAGAGTCTGCCAGATTGGACGCAAGATTTCTTTTATGTTGATGCGCTTCAAGAATGAGTCCATGAGTATCCTTTGGCGAACAATCCCTCGCCGGGTGCTGTGCGAGGGGATTGTAAAAAAAGAAAATTTCCCTGGCTCTCCGGGGAGAGCCAGGGATGCGCGTGCGAGAAGAGTCTTACGGGGCGGGCGGGGCGATATCCAGGGTTTGGACAACCGCGTTTTCAGACCATTTGGCGGGGTCGGCGGATTTGACCTGGATGATGAAGTATTTCGCCAGGGTTACATCGCCGATGCTGTTGAAGGTGTAGGTTCCGGTGATGCCGGGGAAGTCTTTGAGGGCGCGGATGGCTTTGGCAACGGCTTCGCGGGTGGGGGTGTTGTTGCCGTTGTCTTTGGCAGCCTGTTCAATGGCGGCGAGGCAGATGGCAGCCGAGTCGTATGCCTGGGCGGCGAAGGGTTGCGGGTCGCTACCGAATTTGGCTTTGAAGTCTTCCACGAACTTGGCGGTGCCAGCGTACACAGAAGCGGGACCGGAAACGGTGGAGTAGTACAAGCCGCTGCCATCCAGCAGGGAGGCACCGCCGATGCCGACCAGGTCGGAAGAGTCCATACCATCGGGACCCATCAGCAGACCCATGAAGCCTTTTTCGCGTGCCTGTTTGAAGAGCACGGAGGCTTGCGGGTACAGACCGCCGAAGTAGAGCATGTCCGGGTTGGCGCTGATGAGCGGGGTGAGGAGCGCGTCAAAGTTGGCTTTTTCTTCGGTGCCTTCAAAGCCCAACACTTCCATGCCGTTCTTTTCGGCTTGCTGTTTGAAGAATTCGGCGATGCCCTGACCGTAAGCGGTCTTGTCATGGACGATGAAGACGCTCTTTACGGCTTTTTCTTTGGCAAAGTCTGCGCCGACTACGCCCTGCACGTCATCACGACCGACCAGGCGGTTTACTTCGCCGTAGCCGCGAGTGGTGACTTTGGGGTTGGTGTTGGCGGGGGAGACGTTTGCCAGACCAGCGTTGTGATATTCTTCCGAAGACGGAATCTGCACGCCGGAGTTGTAGTGACCGACTACGCACAGGATGGCGGGGTCGGCAACGATGTTTTTGGCGTTGGCAACACCGGCATCCGGGTTTGCCTGGTCGTCAAAGGGGGCAATTTCCAGTTTGAAGCCCATACCGGTCAGGTTGCCGCCGAGCTGTTCCAGCGCGAGTTCTGCGCCGCGTTTGATGTCCACGCCGATGACGGAAGCGTCACCGGAGAGCGGGGACTGGGTGGCAATCTTGATGGTCTTGTCGCCGGTGGCGGGTGCTTCGGCGGCGGGGGCATCGGTCGCCGGGGCAGCGGGAGCGCCGCAAGCCGCAAGCAACATGCTGGCAACCATCAGGGCTGCCAAAAGGGAAAATAAACGTTTCTGCATCTCTTCCTCCTCTAGGAATTAATGAAAGATTGGGTTTGCTTATACATCAAACCCATCGTTATAAATAATACTGCTATTTAGTTGCTTTCGCAAGTCACCATTTGGGCAATCTCTGGGATGTTTTTCTTCAGGGGTGGGCGCGATAGGCTCTGGCGGGCGTGATGTTTACGAATTGTAAAAATCCATGTATGATGATGCAAACCTATTTCTAGAGAAGGAGAGCAAATATGTTTTCGGCTGTTGCAGTCATTGGAGTTCTTGCCGTTTTAGTCGTCATTGGGGTGGCTGTCCTCGCCTTTCGCACCAGGGAAGATATAAACCTGACCCCGCAGAGCAGCGAAAAGCCGGATTGGGTGAGACACCTGCCTCCTCCCGAAACCCTCGCCGCTAGCCAACAGGATGGGGATGTGTTTCAGATATTCGACCATGATGAAGGTGAGCGGGTCGCCGCGCCTTTTGCGGAGCAAATTGAAGATATTCTGCGGGCAGAACTGGCAAAAGACCCCCACTTGCAAGCCCTGCATGTGGATTTAGGCACCGCCCCGGATGGCAGCCTGGAAATTTGGCTGGGCAAAGAGAAATTTACCGATATCCAATCATTACCGGATGCCCGCCTGCGAGCCGCTTTTGCCGAAGCGGTGCGGCGCTGGCAGGAGCATGAGGGTTAACCTATGAATTTTGTATCTCGTCTTCCTCAAATGTTGCAGATGTTGAAGAAATTTGTTGAAACTGAATCGCCCTCCGAGGAGAAAGAACTGGTTAACCGGATGGGCGCTTTGGTGGCGGAAGAATGTCTGCGCCTGGGTGCTGCCCTGGAGACTTTCCCCAACCCCAGCCGGGGCGACCATCTGGTTGCACGCTGGAACGCCTCTGCGCCCGGAAAGCCGATTTTGCTGATGCATCACATGGATACCGTTTTTCCCGCCGGGACCATTGAGACCATGCCTTTTCGCACCGATTCGCAGAAAACATACGGACCGGGGGTTTTGGATATGAAAGGTGGAATCGTCATCAGCCTGGCGGCAATTGCGGCTTTGCAGGAAGCCGGTCAGTTTACCCGCCCGGTGACGGCGCTTTTTACTTCTGATGAAGAAGTGGGCAGTGGAACATCACGCGGGTTGATAGAGCGCCTGGCGGCGCAAGCCAGCCTGGTACTGGTGTTGGAATCTGGGCTGGTGGACGGTTCGTTAAAAACCTGGCGCAAAGGCGTGGGCGATTTTCGGGTGGCGGTGCATGGGCGCGCGGCGCATTCCGGCGGCGAGCATGAGAAAGGGCGCAATGCCATCCGCGAGCTGGCGAAACAGATTTTGGAAATTGAAACCTGGAGCGATTATGCGCGCGGAACAACCGTCAACGTGGGGGTTGTGCGGGGCGGCACGGCGGAAAATGTCGTTCCGGCTTTTGCCGAGGCGCGGGGAGATATTCGGGTAACGCAACCTGCTGAGGCGGAGCGGATTCTTGCCTCCCTTTTCGCTTTGCAGCCCGCCTTTGCCGATACCCGCCTGGAAGTGCGGGCAGAGATGAACCGCCCGGCTATGCCGCAAGATGACCTGATGTTGGCAACTTTTGCAAAAGCTCGCCAAATTGCGGCGGGCATTGGGCAAGACCTGAAGGCGGGCGGTTCTGGCGGCGCCTCGGATGCTAATTTTGTCTCCCCACTTGGCGTTCCGGTGTTGGATGGGCTTGGCTCTGCGGGCGCGGATTACCATTCCGAGAGGGAATGGATTTATACCGATAGCCTGGCGGAGCGGGCGGCGTTGATTGCGGCTCTGCTGCGTGAGTGGGATGATTAGCGGCTTCCGGTGGGTTGGGGCGGCAGGGATTGCAGATATACCCAAACGGCTCGTAGTTCTTCGTCTGTCATGTACTGGTAGGATGTCCAGGGCATGTACGCCGGGTCTATTTGCCTGCCGTGCCGGGTGATGCCAGTTCGCATAATTTGGACAAAACCTTCCTCGGTGGGGTAGGGCAGGTAACGCTCTGGGCTGGTGGTGAGATTGGCGGCGGAGGGCCAACCGGCGGGGAAGGCGGGGATTTTTCCGCCTGCCATGCCAAGCCCGTGACAGACCTTGCAGGATTGGCTGAGATATTCGCCGTATTCCGGGGTGAGGGCGGCGGGCGGG
>DYNS01000189.1 GCA_020720965.1 Anaerolinea sp.
TCGGGCATGCCGTCGCCGTCGGTATCGGTAGAGGCGGTCATCAAAGCCGAAACATTAAGACGTCCGCCGGAAACACATTTTCCGGTAAGTGACGGGAGTTTATCGGAACTGTTCAGTAATGCTTCTTTGATATTAAGGTGTGTCAATCCGCTGTTGGCGCTGAGCAGCAACGCAGCGGCTCCGGCCACATGAGGCGCGGCCATGGAGGTTCCTTGAAAGGTTTCGTAGTCGTCACCGGGGACGGCGCTGAGGATTTGTTGGAAGATGGGCAGGGCTTCGCCGCAGCGGTTGAGGCGGACGAGGACAAGCCCGTAGGAGAAGTAGTATTCCGGTACGCGGAAGGAGCCTGCATCCAGCGCGATGGGGAGGATTTCTGCGCCTTCTTCGGTTTGCCCGCCGTTGACAACGTAGGCGAGGGCGGTTTCGGCTTCTTCCCATTTGAAGTTGCGGTAGTACATCACTCCCAGGTTGCCGTACAGGTTGGCATCGGTGGGGGAGTCTTTTACGGCTTGTTCGGCGTATTGTTCGCCTTTGGCGAATTCGCCCAAGGTGGCGTAAATGCGCGAGATGATGAGGTCTGGGGTCGGGTCGGCGGGGTTGAGGGAGTTGGCGCGGGTGAGGGATTCGACTGCTTTGTCGTATACGCCCAGGGTGCGGTAATTCCTGCCCAGGGAGAGGTGCAGGTCTGGGATGTTGGTGTTGATGGCTACGGCGGCGGCATATTCTCGAATGGCTTCTTCGGAGTTGCCGGTGGCTTCCAGCACGTATCCGCGTGCGCGATGGGCTTCTACGGTGTTTTCTCCCAGGCTCAGGGCAATCCGCGATTCTTCGCTCATGCGGTCTATGATGTCTAGCCCGCCCAGGTTGTTGTAATACTGGTCTGTGAGCAGTTCGGCGTAGTAGGCGTGGGCAAGGGCGTTGTTGGGGTCCAGTTCCAAAGCGCGTTTGATGGCAGTTTCGGCGGTGAGGTAATCCCCCTGCGCCGAGAGCGCCCATCCGCGTACGGCATGGGCGGCGGGGTTGTTTTGGTTGAGGAGAAGGGCATTCTCCGCGCTGACCTGGGCATCGGCGTATTGTCCCACCCAAACCTGGGTGCGCGCCATGGAGATGTAGGCGCTGGCGTTGGTGGGGTCGGTTTTTACAGCCTGTTGGTAGGCATCTACCGCCTGGGCGAGTTTGCCCTGCTGAAACAACTGCTCCGCCTCCGTCAGGTATGATTCGGGTGAGCGGGTGGGGGTGGCGGTGGGGATGCCGGGCAATTCCACTTCTGGCACAATGTAATAGTTCAGGTACAAGCCAACCCCAATCAGCAACACCAAAAGCGCAACGTTAAAGTAATTAAGCGGCTTTCGCCGCCGATTCATGCTCCACTGACTTCCTTTGAGATACATGGTTGTCATCTTACCATTCGGCTTTGGGGCGAGTCAAGCCGGGTTTGGTTTCGTCTAACGTATTTCTAAACCCTTTTGGAAGCGGGCGCATTTCTCATATACAATTGAAGCCATGCGCTTCGACATCTTTACCCTCCTCCCCGAAACCTTTGCCCCCTACCTGCAAGCCAGTATTTTGCAAAAAGCGGCAGAACGCCAACTGTTGCATTTTCACCTTCACAACATCCGCGACTACACTCACGATAGGCATCACACCACCGATGACCAGCCCTACGGCGGCGGCGGCGGGATGGTGATGAAGCCCGAACCCATGTTCGAGGCGGTGGAGACGGTTTTGGGAGCGCCGCCACCCTGCCCGGTCATTCTGCTCACCCCTCAGGGGCGGGTTTTCAATCAGACCATTGCCAAAGAACTGGCTGCTTATGGGCATATTGCCCTTCTCAGCGGCAGGTACGAAGGCGTGGATGAGCGGATTCGGCAACACCTGGTGACAGATGAAATTTCGATTGGCGACTACGTCCTTACAGGCGGCGAGCTGCCCGCCCTCATTCTGATAGATGCCATCTCGCGCCTCATCCCTGGCGTGTTGGGAGACCCCACCGGCGCAGAAGACGATTCGCACGCCTCCGGCTTGCTGGAATACCCGCACTACACCCGCCCCCCAACCTTTCGAGGCTGGGATGTCCCCCCCGTTCTGCTTTCTGGCGACCATGCCCGCATAGAAACCTGGCGGCGCAAACAATCGCTGGCACGCACCCTGGCAAAACGCCCCGATATGCTCGCCCGCGCCCCCCTCACAGCGGCGGACGAGAAAATCCTCCGCGAACTGAGAGATTAAGGAGAGAAGATGAAATTCAACTACGGCAAGATATTCCTGCTAGGCTTTGGCTTTTTTGGCGTAAGCGTCATCTGGAGCGTTTATAACGCTTTTGTGCCTATCTTCCTCGCCAACAAATTTGGGCTTGCCCCCGCCCTCATCGGCTTTTTTATGACATTGGACAACATCGCCGCCCTTCTCATTCAACCCACTGTCGGAGCCTGGTCCGACCGGCTGCGGACTCCGCTGGGGCGGCGGCTGCCCTTCATTCTGGTCGGCGCTCCGATAGGCGCGGCGGTCTTTGGGCTTATTCCACTTGCGGCAATTTTGCCCCTCTTTGTGGCTTGCACCACCACTTTGCTACTCAGCATGGCGTTATGGCGCACCCCGGTTGTCGCCCTCATGCCAGACATCACGCCCTCACAATATCGCTCTCAGGCGAACGGCATCATCAACTTCATGGGCGGAATCGGCGCCATCATCGCCTTTCTGGTAGGCGGCTCGCTCTACAAAATCAACCCTGCCTACCCCTTTTGGATGGGTTCCGGGCTGGTACTGATAGCCATGACCCTCGTCCTGCTCTTCATCCGCGAGCCGCAACGCCCCACCGAAGAAACCGAAGCGCCCCCCAGCCTCTTTGCCAGCCTGCGCCAGGCAATTCAGGATAAAGACAAAAGCGCCCTGCGCCTCTTCTTTGCCATTTTCTTCTGGTTTGTGGGCTACAACGCCATTGAAGCCTTCTTCACCCTGTACGCCGTCAATCACCTCGGCTTGGCAGAAGGGGACGGCGCGGCGCTCTTGGGACATCTCTCGCTCTTCTTCGTCCTCTTTGCCCTGTTCGCCGGTTTTTGGGGCGGAAAATGGGGCAGACGCAACCTCATCACCCTGGGCATTCTCCTGCTCGGAAGCCTGGTCCTCGCCCTCTACCTCATCCCCCCGGCAGCCCTCGCCGCCCCGCTGATAAAACTCCCCGTCTTGGGAACCGTCCGCCTCGTCAGCCTCTTCCTCATGGGCGCGGGCATTGCCTGGGCGCTCATCAACATCAACTCCCTGCCCATGGTGGTTGATATGGTGGAAGATGCCCGCATTGGAACTTACACCGGCTTGTACTACCTCTTCTCCACCCTGGCAGCCATTGCCGGACCCAACATCAACGGCTGGGTTATTCAACTCAGCGGCAACGACTACAACACCGTCATGCTGGTTGCGCCCATTTTCATGGCGCTTGCCCTGGTTATGCTCCTCGGCGTGCGGCGCGGTGAAGCCTCCCCGGCGTAACGCAACTCTTTTAACATTCGCCCGCCTTGCCGAAAGGTTAAACTCGCTGTATACTTCCCACCCGTGTTCGTGGCAAATGTCACGACCCATTCCTAACGTTTCTTTTTGTATAGAAAGAGGAGAAGAACCATGAAGAAAATGTACGCTCTGTTGGTTTTGTTGCTCGTTGCGGCAATGGCGTTGCCCGCTTGCGCCCCCGCCGCTCCGGATTGTAGCAAGCCCGAAACCTTCTGCGTGGGCTTGGTGACGGATGTCGGCAAGATTGACGACAAATCCTTCAACCAGTCTGCCTATGAAGGCGTAAAGAAAGCCGAAGCCGACCTCGGCGCGATTGTGCAATACATCGAAACCACCGACGCCAAAGATTACGACAAAAACATCTCCACCTTTGCAGATGAAAACTACGATGTCATCGTGACCGTTGGTTTCGCTCTCGGTGAAGCCACCATCGCCGCCGCCCAGAAATACCCCAACACCAACTTCATCGGCGTAGACCAATTCCAAGCCGAAACCCTCGCCAACCTCACCGGCTTAAGCTTCCCCGAAGACCAGGCTGGCTTCCTCGTTGGCGCTCTCGCCGCCCTCATGACCGAAACCGGCAAAATCGGCTCCGTCCTCGGCACCGATGCAGTTCCCCCCGTTTGGCGCTTCGGTGAAGGCTACCGCGCTGGCGCTCTCTACATCGACCCGGCTGTGGAAGTCTTCGTGGTTTACCACAACGATGTCGGCTTCGACAAAACCTTCGTAGACCCGGAATGGGGCGCATCCACCGCCAAGTCCATGATGGACCAGGGCGCAGATGTCATCTTCGGCGCGGGCGGCAAGACCGGTAAGGGCGCGGTGGAAGCCGCTGCCCAGGCTGGCGCTTACGCCATCGGCGTGGACATAGACCAGTACTACACCCTGCCCAACGCCGCCCCCCGGATGCTCTCCAGTGCCTATAAGCTTGTTACCCCCGGCGTTTTCGACCTCATCAAACTCGCCAAAGACGGCGCCTTCCCCGGCGGCAACTTCTACGGTCAGGCTGGCTACGCTCCTTATCACGACCTCGATGCCAGCGTCCCCGCTGAAGTAAAAGCCAAGATGGAAGAAATCAACAAGATGATTGCAGACGGCTCCCTTCAGACCAACGTTCCCCCCGTCAAACCCTAATTCATTCCCTGCATGACCCCCAAGGGGAAAGAGGACAAACGACCTCTTTCCCCTTTTGTTATAATTAGCCCGCACGCTTACACATCACGCAAGGGAAGAGGAGCAAAAATCGATGCCAGAACCAGAAGGAAAGCAAGAAAAACCAGCCACCAACCCTGTTGGTGGCGTGTTGCGCGAGGCGCTCAATTCCCCGCAGATTGTGCCCGTATTGGCAATCCTTACCGCCATGATAATCGGCGGCGTCATTATTGCCCTGGTGGGTGGAAACCCCTTTGCCGCCTACATGGGGCTGGCACAGGGCGCGTTTGGCTCCTTCAAAGCCCTTAGCGAGACGGCAATTTGGGCAACCCCCTACATCTTTGCCGGTTTGGCGGTTGCGCTGGCGTTTAAGGGCGGCTTATTCAACATCGGCGCGGAGGGGCAGCTTGCCCTGGGCGCGGTTGTGGCTGCCTGGGTGGGCTACGCCCTGCCAGACATGCTGGGGATAGCCCTGCCCGGTTGGCTGCACCTCTTCCTTTCCATCGCCCTCGGCACCCTGGCAGGCGCTCTTTGGGCGGCAATTCCCGGTTTGCTCAAAGCCTACACCGGCGGGCATGAAGTCATCAACACCATTATGATGAACTACATCGCCCTCAACATCACCAGTTTTCTGCTCAACGGGCCGATGAAAGACAAAAGCCCCACCAACGTCATCGCCCGCACCCCCCTCATCGAAGAAGGCGCCCGCCTTCCCCTGCTTTTTGAAGGCTTCCGCGTTCATTGGGGTTTCATCCTTGCTTTGGCAGTCGCCGCTGGCATTTGGTGGTTGCTCTGGAAGACCACCCTCGGCTTTGAAATCCGCACGGTCGGCGCCAATCCAGATGCCGCCAAATACGCCGGAATCAACGTCAAACGCACCATCGTTCTCACCATGGCGCTTTCCGGCATGTTGGCGGGCATGGCAGGGACCATCGAAGTCACCGGGCTAAACTACCGGCACGAACTCGGCTTCTCCATCGGCTACGGCTTTGATGCAATTGCCATTGCCCTGCTGGGCAAAATTCACCCCCTGGGCGTGGTACTCTCCTCCATCCTCTTCGCCGCCATGCGTAACGGCGCAACCCGGATGCAGTTCCTCACCCAAATTCCGGTGGACATTATCTCCGTCATTCAGGCGCTCATCCTGCTCTTCGTAGCCGCAGATGCCATCGTGCGCTACATCTACCGCATTCGCGCCTCGGAAGACAAACTGGTTCTCACACGCGGCTGGGGCGGATAGGGGGACGAAATGGACTGGAAACGATTCGGATTTATCGCTCTCATTATCGCCACCCTCTTCACCATCGCGCTGCTCGTCGGCGCATAACAAGACTTTATGAATCGATTCTCTCGCCACAACGTCAACAAAAGTTTCATAACGCGCCGGTTGCTTCATATATTGCTGGTGAATAATTCGCAGGGGATGTTCGCGCTCGGTG
>DYNS01000190.1 GCA_020720965.1 Anaerolinea sp.
CAAAACCCAACTGACCGAGTTTGTAAAAGCCGCCATGAAATCTGGCGATGAACTAGGCAAGCGCACCGTGCGAATGGCACTTGCGGCAATCAAACAAGTGGAGGTAGACCGCCGCGTCACTTTGGACGAAGCCGCCGTGCTGGCGATTTTGCAAAAAGAGATAAAAATGCGGAAAGAATCGCTGGAAGAAGCCAAAAAAGCCAACCGCCCCGACCTGGCGCAAGAAGCCCAGGCAGAAATAGAAGTGCTGACCCGCTTTTTGCCCCAGGGCTTAAGCGCGGAGGAACTGCGCGCCCTGGCAAAAGAAGCGGTTGCAGAAGCAGGCGCAACCTCCCCGGCGGATATGGGCAAGGTGATGAAAGTTCTCATGCCCAAAGTGGCGGGGCGCGCCCCCGGCGATGCCGTCAGCGCCGCTGTTAAAGAAGCCCTGCAAAACTAGGCTGTGAAGAAACTACTGCTCGCCTCCTACGGAAAATTCGCCCGGCACGATGTCCTCGCCAGCGTCCTGTTAGCGCTCACCTGCCTGGTAGCCCTTGGCGTGCTGGTATTGCCCGTGTATCTGGAGCAAGCCAACGCCACCCTCGTTTTGGGTCAGGTGGCAGAGCAGGATTACCAGGCAACTGCCGACCAGGAATACATCAGCGAAATTCGCACCACCCAGGCAAGAGACGCCGCCGAAAGAGCCGTCTCTGCCGTTTACAGCGCCCCAGACCTGGCAATTTCCCGCAGGCAAGTCTCACGCCTGCGAAACGTGCTGGATTTAATCACCACCATCCGAGACAACCCCGCCGCCACCAACGAGCAGAAAATTGGCGAACTCGCCGGGGTATCCGACATCACCCTCAGCCCCGAAAGCCAAACCCGCGTCATGGCAATGTCCAACTCGCGCTGGAGCAGCACCCAGCAAGATGCCATTCGCCTGTTGGAAGCGCTAATGCGCGCCTCGGTACGCGAAGAAAACATGGATACCCTGCTCGCGTCCATCCCATCCCTGGTCAGTTTCACCCTCACCGAAGAACAATCCCTGGTCGTCACCGAACTGGTCAGCGCCTTCATTGTCCCCAACAGTTTCTACAACGAAGAAGCCACCCTCGCCGCCCGCCAACAAGCCCGTCAGGCAATTGAACCCTTCACCCAAACCTATGTCGCCGGGGAGATTGTGGTACGGCGCGGAAAAGTGATAAGCGATGTGGATATGGAAGCCCTGGAGCAATTGGGCATCATCCGCCCGGCAGACCCGGCATTTTATATGGTGGGCTTTGCCGCCATCGTGGCAGTCTCCGGGGTATTCGTGGGGGTGTACTTTCATCGCCGCCGCCCAGCCTACTACAACGATGGGCGCAGCCTCCTGCTAATTGCCCTGCTCTTCATCGTCTTTCTGGCAGCCGCCCGCATCATCATCCCGGAACGCGCCGTCATCCCCTACGTTTACCCCCTGCCCGCCTTCGCCATCCTGCTCGCCACCCTGTTTGGCTCCGGCGCAGGCATGATTCTCTCCCTCGTCCTCAGCATCCTGGCTGCCTTTGGGCTACCCAACGCGCTGGATTTAACCGTCTACTACCTGCTCTCCTCCCTTCTGGGCGTACTCTCCCTGGGAAAAGCGCACCGGGTCAGTTCCTTCCTCTGGTCTGCCATCGCCAGCGCCACCGCCGGCATGACCGTCATCACCGCCTACCGGGTGGCGCAAGGCAACATAGACGCTCTCGGCTACGCCACCCTGCTCGGCGCAAGCCTCCTCAACGGCATCGCTTCCGCCAGCATTGCCCTGCTTCTGCAACACCTGTTTGCAGAATTTTTGGGGCTAACCACCGCCCTGCGCCTGCTGGAAATCTCCAGACCCGATTCACCCCTGCTGCAATACTTCCTCCGCAACGCCCCCGGAACCTACCAGCATAGCCTGATGGTTGCCAACCTGGCAGAACAAGCCGCCGAAAAACTGGGGCTAGATACCCTCCTCGTCCGAGTCGGTGCCCTGTATCACGATGTTGGCAAAGCCACCAACCCCTCCTTTTTCATCGAAAATCAACTGGCAGAAAACCTCAACCCGCATCACGACCTGCCCCCCGAAGAAGCCTCCGCCAACGTCATCCGCCACGTTACAGACGGGGTACGCCTGGCAAAAAAATTCCGCCTGCCCCGCCGCATGATAGATTTCATGCTGGAGCATCACGGAACCATGATGACCCGCTACTACTACCACATGGCGGTGCAAAACGCCGGGGGCGACCCCAGCAAAGTGGACGCGGAAAAATTCCGCTACCCCGGTCCCCGCCCGCGCAGCCGCGAAACCGCCCTGTTGATGCTGGCAGACAACATCGAAGCCCGCGCTCGCTCCGAGCGCCCCCGCACCGAAGAAGAGCTGAGAGCAGTGGTGCAAAAAGGGGTGGACTTTTGCCTGCAAGAAAGCCAACTCGCCGAAACCCGCTTCACCTTCAAAGACCTCACCATCATTTCGGATGTATTCGTCACCACCCTGCAAGGACTCTACCACCCGCGCATCCGCTACCCCTCCAGCGAACCACCCCTCCAACCGGAAGGCAAACCATGATATTCATCGAAACCAATCCCCAGGCAAACCCCGTCATTGCCCCGCAAGTGGCGGAAACTGCCGCCCAAGCCACCTTGCAACACCAAAACGTCCCGGAACCGGTGGAACTCACCATCGTCCTGACGGATGACCCGCAACTGCAAGAACTCAACCGGCAATGGATGGGCATAGATGCGCCTACGGACGTGCTCTCCTTCCCCGCCGGAGAATACGACCCGGAAACAGGCTCCCGTTACCTGGGCGATATTCTCATCTCCACCGCCTACGCCGCCCGCCAAGCCGCCCAATACGGGCACAGCCCGGAAGCAGAAACGCAGCTGCTCGTCATTCACGGCGTGCTGCACCTGCTGGGGTACGACCACGCCGAGCCGGAAGAAAAAGAACGCATGTGGGCAGAGCAGACCGCCATCTTGCAACTTTTGGGGCTGGGCAGCCTGCCCGTGAGGGAGGAATAACCCTTGCCTCCCCTCCTTTCCTTTTTGGCGGCACGCGCCCGTTCTTTTACCCACGCTTTTAACGGTTGGTGGTACGTTTTGAGAACGCAGAAAAACGCCTGGGTTCACGCCATCATCACCGTTTTGGTGGTGGGGCTGGCAGCCTGGCTGCAAACCCCGGCAAGGGACTGGGCGCTGCTGATTGTGATGATTGCCATGGTGTGGGCAGCCGAGTTCTTTAACACCGCCATAGAAGCGGTGGTAGATTTGGCAAGCCCCACTCATCACCCCCTGGCGAAAGTGGGAAAAGACGTGGGCGCGGCGGCTGTGCTTATTGCCGCCGGAGCCGCCGTTTTGGTCGGTCTTTTGGTGCTGGGTCAGCCCCTTTGGCAGAAGATTTTCTAATTCCCCAACCAGTAGGAGGCGGCGCAGGTGAATCCTGCCAACACAAGAGACAAAGTCGCCAACACCATGCCGCTCACCCGTCCCCAAGCCTGGGGGCGGGTTTTGAATTTGGGAGGCAGGTAAATTGCCAGCCCCACCAGTAAAGGCTCCAACATCCACAAAAAAGCCCAATCGCCCCAGCGCCCGGTGAGGGCGGTGTATGCGAACAGGATTCCGTTGCCGAGGAGCAAAATGCCGGGAGTAAGCATCCAGGCGGTTTGCGCCCCCCAACCAATGAGGGCGAGGAGGAAAGTTAGCAGAAAGACCTCGTATGCCCAGCCTTTTGCCAAAAAGTTGTGGTTGGTTATTTTGCCCAGAGTGGTCGCCAGGACGTTAAAGGCGGTGAAGAGGGTTAGCCCGGCAAAAGCCGCCGAGACGGGGGCAATGGGGCGGGCGAGGCGGCTTAGAACCTCCAGCCGGGAGGCGGCTGAGGGTACAGCGGGCGGGATTCGGTCGGTGTTTTCTTGCAGCAGGGGCAGGTCGCGCAGGGGGACGCGGTATTCTCCAGAGTAGGCAGGGCGGGAAGGTGAAACATCCAATTTTTGCAGGGCTTTTTGCACTTCTTCTGCGTTGGGGGGGCGCTGCGCCGGGTCTTTTGCCAGCAGGGAGAGCAAAATTTGCTCCAACCCGGCAGGTAAAGAAACGCCCAAGGCGGAGGGGAGGGGCGGCGGGCTTTGCAGGTGTTGCAACATGAGGGCGAAGGGGGTTTCGGCGGCAAAGGGCGGTTTGCCAACCAGCATTTCGTACAGCACAATGCCGAGGGAGTAGAGGTCGCTACGGGGGTCGCTTTGTCCGGTTAAGCCTTGCTCTGGAGGCATGTAACTGAGGGTTCCGAGCAGCGCCCCGGAGAGGGTGTATTGGGTGATGCCCAATATGTGAGCAATGCCAAAATCGGTAAGGACGGTTTGCCCCCGCCCAGTGAGCATGAGGTTGGCGGGTTTGATGTCGCGGTGAATGATGCCTTCGGCATGGGCATATTCCAGCCCGCGCAAAGCATCTTGCAGGATGTGGAGGGCTTCGGGTAGGGGCATGGTTTGCCCGGCGGCGCGATATTTCGCCAGGCGGGCACGCAGGGTGTCGCCTTCCAGCAGTTCCATGACCATGTAGGCGGTTTCGCCCTGGGTGTCAAAATCCAGCACCTGAACGATGTTGGGGTGGCGCAGGCGAGAAACGGCGCGGGCTTCGTGCCGAAAGCGTTCCAGAAAGCCTTCTTCTTCCGGCAAATCCTGGCGCAGGACTTTGATGGCGAGGTAGCGGTCTAAGCCGGGGTGATAGGCGCGGTAAACCTGCGCCATGCCGCCCTGCCCCAGGGGTTCTAAAATTTTGTATTTGCCCAGGTTTTGCCCTTGCAGCGTGTTTTGCATACCCGCCTACTTTAGTTTGACCAGTTTATAGCCCATGCCGCGCACGGTTTTTAGCAGTTGAGGGTTGCCGGGGTCTGCCTCTATTTTTTGGCGCAGACGCCGAATGAGATTTTCGATTTGGTAGTCATAAATCCCGGTCTGATATTCCGACCAGACCGCCCGCCCAATTTCGTCTTTGGAGCAAACCCTGCCGCTGTTTTGGTGCAGGTAGGCAAGCAGAACCAGTTCTTTGGGGCTTAATGCCAAAGGGCGCTGGTTGAGAAAGGCTTCTGCCGCTTGCAGGTGAATTTGAATGGAGGGGAGGGGAGGCGCTTCGCGGCTGGTCATCTCCGGGTCTTGCACCCGAAGGTGGATACCGGCAATCGTCACCTGGTCGCCATCCCGCAGGGGAGTGGGGGCTGTTACTTTTTGCCCGTTTAAGAAAGTTCCGTTGGCGCTTTGCAGGTCTTGCAGGGTAAGGCGGTTGCCCTCCCGCATAATTTGGGCGTGCTGACGGGATGCCAGCCGGTTGGGGATGACAATCTCATTTTCCGGGGCGCGCCCCAGCCGGGTGATGCCCGGCAAAAGAGGGTGTTCCTGCCCGGAAGAGTCTAACAGGTGGGGTTCCCAGGGGTTTGTCACCGGTTTTAGCCCACCCAATAAAAAACGGCAACGACCAAGCCAACCAGGACAACCACCCAGCGTAAGACGGCGGGCTTTACCTGCCCGGCAAAACGCCCGCCCAAAGCCCCGCCCGCCAAAGCGCCAAGCGCCATCAGCGCGGCTGCGCCCCAATCCACCTGACCGGAGAAGAGGAAGAAAATGGCTGCGGCGAGGTTGCCAGAGAAGGCAATGGCTTGCTTGAGGGCATTCAGGCGGGTGAGGGTATCTTCCAGCACTACCCCTAAAACCGCCAGCACAATGACGCTTAACCCCGCCCCAAAATAGCCGCCGTAAATTGCCCCCAAACCCACCGGCAAGGCAATCAGCCAGTTTTCGCGGGCGGCGTGGGCGTTGGCATGTTCAATGCGGCGTAGCACCCAGGCGCGGACCGGGTCTTGCGCCGCCAACAGAAGGGAAGCCAACAAAATGAGATACGGCACAATCTCCCGAAACAGTTTTTCCCCGGTATTCAACAGCAGCCAGCCCCCCATCAGCCCCCCCAGGGCGGAGGCAGGCAGGAGGTAAGACAACCTCGCCTTTTGGGCGCGAATATCCTGCCACTGCGCCAAAGTCGCCCCCAGGTAGCCCGGCACCAGGGCAACGGTATTGGTCAC
>DYNS01000191.1 GCA_020720965.1 Anaerolinea sp.
CATAAATACGGTGTTTTCCCGCCAGCCGAAGAGCCTTTTTCAAGTTCACGGCTACAATCTCAAGCGGAATTTCTTGGTACACTTCTATAGATTCCAGCGCTTGCTCCAAGTAATCCTGTTCCGTCTGAGCATGGCAGAAAAGGCATTCCCGACCTCCCAATCTACCGAGGGCGGGGCAAGGATGACGGCATCTTTGGTGAGCGCGACAAGGCGATCTTTTTCTGGCTCACCGAGAATGACGGCAATAATGGTGGAAGTATCTACAACCATTTTCATCAGAATTTGTCCGTTGCTCAAATTGTAACACGCAGGCATATTCGCTCTTCATTTTTTCTTTATCAGGAGTTCCCCCATGAACATTTTTCTCACCGGCGGCGCGGGCTACATTGGCTCCGCCACCGCCGAAGCCCTGCTGCAAGCCGGGCATCAAGTCACCGTGTACGATTCGCTCGTCACCGGGCATCGTCAGGCAGTGCCGCAGGGCGCAACCTTCCTTCATGCCGACCTGTCGGATAGTCATTCCCTTGCTTTGGCGCTGACCAGCCAAAAATTTGACGCGGTGATGCACTTTGCCGCCTTCATTGAAGCCGGGGAAAGCATGAAAGACCCGGGAAAATTCTTCCGTAACAACCTGGTCAACTCGCTCTCGCTGATAGATATGGCAGTGCGGGCTGGGGTAAAGCGTTTTGTGCTTTCTTCCACCGCCGCCGTGTACCAATCCAGCGAGGAGCCCATTACGGAAGACTCGCCGCTGGGACCGACCAACACCTACGGCTACACCAAACTGGCAGTGGAGCAATCTCTGGATTGGTACAGGCAAATTCATGGCTTGCATTTTGCCGCCCTGCGCTACTTCAACGCCTCCGGGGCGCTGCCAGGGCGCGGGGAGGCGCACCAGCCAGAGTCACACCTGATTCCGAGGGTGTTGCAGGTTGCCTTGGGGCAGGCGAGCGAGGCGCTCATCTACGGGACGGATTACCCCACCCCAGATGGAACCGCCATCCGCGACTACATCCACATCGGCGACCTGGTTTCGGCGCACCTGTTGGCGCTGCAAGCCCTAAGCGAGCGCGAAAAGATGATTTACAACGTCGGCTCCGGCAATGGCTACTCGGTAAGAGAAGTTATTGAAGCGGCAAAACGAGTCAGCGGGGTCGATTTTACGGTGAGAGAACTGCCTCGCCGCCCCGGCGATTCGGCACGGCTGGTGGCCTCCTCCCAAAAAATCCGGCGGGAACTGGGCTGGCAGCCTCGCTTTGACGACATGAACGAAATTATGCGCTCGGCGTGGGAATGGCACAACGCTCACCCACGCGGCTACGAAACCGCCTAACCCCATGCTTGCCTTTCTCACCTTCTTCATCGTCCTGGCGGGGTGGGTTTTCTCGCTCACCCTGCACGAGTTTTCGCACGCCCTCACCGCCTACCGGGGCGGCGACTGGACGGTGCGCGAGAAGGGCTACCTGACCTTTAACCCCCTCAAATATACGCACCCCGTCTATTCCCTGCTGCTGCCCGTCCTGTTTTTGCTGATGGGCGGCATCGGTCTGCCTGGCGGGGCGGTGTACATTGAAACCTGGCGATTGCGCTCCCCGCGCTGGGAAAGCCTCGTCTCTTTGGCTGGTCCCGCTTCCAATCTTCTTCTTGCGGGGCTGCTTGCCGGAATTTTGCGCCTGAGCGTGATACAAGCCTCGGCATTTGCGCCTGGTCTGGCATTTTTGGCGCTGTTACAAGTGACCGCCGCCCTCTTCAACCTGCTGCCCCTGCCACCCTTTGATGGCTACGGCGCACTCCGTCCGCACCTGCCCTTGCCCTGGCAGGAAAACATGGAACGCTTTGGGCAGATTTCGTTTTTGGTCGTCCTTGCCGCGTTTTGGTACCTAGACCCGGTAAGCGACCTGTTCTGGCTGGCGGTGCGCCTGGTTTCAGACGGGCTGGGCATTCCGCTGGGGCTGGCGGCACAGGGCTTGAGTCTGTTTCGGTTCTGGCAATAGCCCCCATAGGCTCTCAATACAAGTGATGTGCGTCATTTTTCTTGACGCGCATCACTTTTTCTTTATACTAAAGATGAACTGGCGAAGCCGCCTTTGCCAGATTCCACACAGCATCCGAATAACCGAAAGGAGTGACAATGGCTGAAGCACAAGGATGCGCACGAGTCACCGGGACGGTTAGCGGGGAAGAATCTACCCCCAACCAGCCCACCCAACCAAACACCCCACAACAGGAGACCAAAATGACAGCAAGAGTTGGGCAAAAAGCCCCCGATTTCACCGCCCCTGCTTATTACAAGGGCGGGTTCACCAGTGTAAAACTCTCGGATTTTGCCGGGAAATGGGTATTGCTTTGCTTCTACCCAGGCGACTTCACCTTTGTCTGAGCGACTGAAGTATCGGCGGTCGCCGATAAATATGCAGATTTGCAGGCATTGGGTGTGGAAGTTCTCTCGGTGAGTGTAGATAGCCACTTTGTTCACAAAATGTGGAATGACCACGAACTGGTCAAAATGGTGGATGGCGGCATCCCCTTCCACATGGTGTCCGACCAGGCTGGCAATGTCGGTCGGGCATATGGCGTATGGGATGAAGCCCAAGGCATTGAACTGCGCGGGTGCTTCATCATCGACCCGGATGGCGTGATTCAGGGCATGGAAGTGCTCACCCCGCCAGTAGGGCGCCGCATTGCAGAAACCATTCGGCAGGTGCAAGCCTTCCAACGGGTGCGAGCTTCTGGCGGCAAAGAAGCCACGCCAGCCGGTTGGCAGCCCGGCAAACCCACCCTCCAACCCGGTCCACACCTGGTTGGCAAGGTTTGGGAAGTCTGGAAACCCAGCATGGAAGAGTAAGGATAAGAGAAGGGGCAGCCCCAACAGGCTGCCCCTTTTTTAGCGGTTATCTCCCTCCCCGCCGATTTTGCCCCTCTCCAAGCGGGAGAAGAGTTTCTCCAAGTTGGCTTCTGCCACCTCCTGCAAAGACAAATCCAATTCGGTGGCAATCTGCGCCAGATACCAAAGCACATCCCCCAGTTCATATTTCAATGCATCGCGGTCTTCTTCGCCAATCTTCCCGCCCTTATCCCGAAAGATTTTCTTCACCTTTCCGGCGAGTTCCCCGGCTTCGTTCACCAGCCCCAGGGTAGGGTAAACGATGGGATGGTCGGTATGAATCAGGCTCCAGGTTTTGCGCGACTCGCGCTGATAGGTATTGAGGTGTTCAATCTGCATGGCGGTATTCTCCCAAAGGTAAAGTAGCCGCAGATTGTACCCGCATTGCAAGAGGAGATAGGACTTTCGGGTGATGAACATCGCCGCCCGCCTTACCTTTTTGCAAACCCAAATCCGCAGACAAAGCCAAAATTCGTATATAATCAGCGCGTTCTTGGGGGTAAAACTCCGCCGTTTGAAAAAAGCATTTTCTCTATCTCTGGATATGGCAACCTGCTTGCCGCCAGATGTGGTGTCAAAATGATTTTATTCAAACCAGAAGGAGAAAAAATGAAAAAGTTGTTCCCCATTCTTGTATTGTTTGTGTTTCTCTTAAGCGCATGTGGTCAGGCTCAACCGACCGCTATTGTGTTGCCGACTGCCGTCCCCACCCAGGAAGCCCAGGTGAATGACCCCGGCAAGCCCGAAGGCGGTAAAGCCGGTGACGAGCGCACCTCCTCCGCCGATGGTATGTTGCAGGTATACGTGCCAGGCGGCAAGTTTCAGATGGGCGGTTTGGATGGAGATGCCCAGGATGACGAAAAACCCGCCCACCCCGTAACGGTTGGTCCGTTCTGGATGGACAAGGTGGAAGTGACCAATGCCATGTATCAGTTGTGCGTTTCCGCCGGGGTTTGCAACCCGCCCAGCGAGTTCAAGTCTGAAAGCCGGGAAATGTATTTTGGCAGCCCCGACTTTGCCGACTACCCGGTTGTGTATGTGGACTGGAATGACGCAAAAACCTACTGCGAATGGGCAGGTCGCCGCCTTCCAACCGAGGCGGAATGGGAATTTGCGGCACGCGGCAACGCCGATTATCGCCGTTACCCCTGGGGAGACCAAAGCCCCACCAATAACCTGGCAAATTACGACTACACCGTGCGCGATACCACCCGCGTAGGTAGTTACCCCACTGGCGCAAGCCCCTTTGGCGCGTTGGATATGGCGGGCAACGTGTGGGAATGGGTGGCGGATTACTATGACCCCGGCTATTACGCCCAGGCTGGGGCAGATAACCCCACCGGACCCAACAAGGCTGGCGTAAATGGTCCCCGCGTCGTGTTGCGGGGCGGCTCTTGGGCAGACGGCTTTAAGGATTTGCGGGTATCGAACCGGGGCTTTGGCGTTGCCCCCGACCTGACCGCCGATTCTAAATCCGAGGCGTATGCCGGCGAAAGCAACCCCCGCGTTGGCTTCCGCTGCGCCGAAACAGGCAAGTAAGCCTACACACCACACATCCAAAAAGGAGGCATTCCCAACCTGCGGAATGCCTCCTTTTGTTTTGGGCTTCGCCCCTTTAGGGATTCACCCCAGAGAAGATGTACCCGGCGCTGAGTTCCTGTAAAACCCGCAAAGCGTTCTCTTGCTTGCCGGGGCTGAACAAATCCGGGTTGGCATCTGTAAGGGAAAGGGGCGCGGGGAAGACCTTCCCACCCTGCCCGGCAAGCAAGGCGGGGAAGGCTGCCTGAAGCGCCTGAATGTAATTGGGCTGCAAGGTGACAACCCACCCGCTGACCGATTTGAGCGGGGTTTCGGTTCCAATCATCAACACCCCCACCGTAGGCAAGTACTGCAACAACTCATCGCTTTGCAAGCCAGATTCGGCAAAGAGGACTTCCACGCCCCGGCGCAGGAGAATATCGGCATAGGCGCTGTACTCGACGGGTTTGGCATCTTGCGGAATGGATTGCGCCAGGGGGTAATCTTCAAAGGGACCGGAAAAGGGGTTGCACAAGCCGCAAAAATATTCCTGCCCGGTGCGGTAGGCGGTGATGATGCTATTGGCGTTGGGGCTGCCGTCTTTTACCAATACGCCGCTGCGGTGGTCTTCGCTCACCATCCCGGCGATGTAACCCGCCATAAAGGCGATGTAATCCACCCGCAGGGAGGCGTTATCCAGGGCGCTGACGTTGCCGCCGACTTGCACCTCCGGGATGTTGATGGCAAGAAACTGGGCTTGGGGCGCGGCGGCGGCAAGGGCGGCAATTCCGGGGTCGGGGGGCAGGGCTACGACTACCTTAAGAGTCGGCTCTTGGGCGAGTTCTTCCACGGTGAGGCGGTTACGCACCTGAAAGCGATAACCTGCCGACTGCGCCAAGTCGTACACAGCAGATTGGTAAGCATTGGACTGTTCCGCGCTTAAATCTACTGGCAGGAGCAGGATGACCAGAGGCGGGGGCAGGGTGGGGGTGGGACCGGCGGTTGTGGGCGCGGGGGTGGATGTTGCCGGGGCTGCTGAGGCAGCGGTCGGCTCTGGGCTGGTTGGGGTGGCGGAACAAGCCCCCAGAAGCAGGCTAAAGACCAAAAACGGTATCAGAATGAGGCGGGTTGGCACTTTTCTCTCTCCACATGGCAGGTTTTTCGGGAAGATTTTACCTGATTAAACCCAAGCCTCGCGCCAGGGAGAAAATAAAAAGCCCCTCTCCTTGCGGAGAGGGGCAGGGGCGGGCTGTTCTTACTTTCCCGCAATTTTGATGATGTGCGGGCGGGCAGTTTCGGCGCGGGGGACACGCAGGGTAAGCACGCCATGTTCGATGCTGGCTTCCGCCTTTTGGGCATCCAACGCAAAGGGCAAGCGCAGGCTGCGCCGGAAGGAGCCGCTCGGCAGTTCGCGCACCAGGGCTTCGCCTTCGTGCTGACTATATTCGCCCTCTACGCTGATGGTGTCATCCAGAACCTGAATGGTGAGGTCTTCGGCTTTGAGACCGGGAACGTAGGCTGTGAGAGTGTAGGCTTCGCCGTCATCGCGCACATCCATCGGCAGGCTGTAAACGGGAGTCATCTCTTCGGGGCGAACAGCCCAACGGCGGGTGAAGTAACGGGGGGAGG
>DYNS01000512.1 GCA_020720965.1 Anaerolinea sp.
CCCCGCGCCGTGCAGTTTGCCCCCCCCCAGCCCCACCCCCGCCGTGCAAGCCCCACAACTAAGCAATTGGGATTTGTGGATACTCTACCTTTTTGGAAACGAACCATGACAACCTCTCAAAATCGTCTCGCCCTCTTTCCTCTCAGCGCCCAAATTAACGCAAATCGCCTCAGCATTGCCGGGTTGGATGTGCAAACCCTGGCAAAAGAATACGGAACCCCGCTTTATTTGTACGACCTTGCTCAACTGGAAGATACCGCCGGGCAGTATCAAACTACCCTCCGCCAAACCTGGCAAGCCAACTGGAGCATCACCTACGCCGGAAAAGCCTTCCTCACCCCCGCCATTGCCCGCTGGGCAAAAGCCCACAACTTTGTGGTGGATTGCACCGGCGCAGGAGAAATGGGCGTTGCCGCCCATGCCGGTTTGGGCAAAGAGAACATTCTGGCGCATGGCGTAAACAAAAGCGAAGAAGATTTGCAAGCCGCCATCCGCTATGCCGGAATCATCGTGGCAGATAACCTCTCCGAATTGCGGCGGCTGGCAAGGCTGCGAACCCCCGGCGAGACTTTACCCCAAATCTGGCTCCGGCTCCAGCCGGGAATGGCGGTGGAAACGCACAGTTACACCCAAACCGGTCACGAGGGTAGCAAGTTTGGCATGAGCGAAGCCCAGATAATGGAAGCCGCCCAATTTTGCCGCCAACATGACCTACCCCTCACCGGCATCCACTTTCATCAGGGTTCCCAATTCCGCGACCCCTCACCCCTGCAACCCGCCATCGAAAAAGCGCTGGATTTAGCCCAGGAACTGAACCTGGGCGCGGACTGGCACTTTAGCCCCGGCGGCGGCTGGGGGGTTGCCTATCACGAGGAGGAACTGCCTCACCCCTCCGTGCCGGAATATCTGCGCTTTGTCACCTCTCTCACCCAAAGCGGATGCCGCGCCCGCAACCTGCCCCTGCCTCATCTTCACCTGGAGCCTGGGCGCAGCCTGGTGGCAAGGGCAGGCGTGGCGGTGTACCAGGTGGGGACGGTGAAGCAAGCCGGAACACACACCTGGCTGTTGGTAGATGGCGGCATGGCGGATAACCCTCGCAAAGCCCTGTACGGGGCAAAATATTCCTGCCTGGCAGTAACCCAGGCGGCAGAAGAACCGCAACAAACCGTCTCGGTTGCCGGACCGTACTGCGAAAGCGGCGATGTGCTGATAGACGAGATAACCCTGCCCCCCTTGCAAGAAGGCGAATATATTGCCATCCCGGTCAGCGGGGCGTATCACCTTAGCATGGCGAGCAATTACAACGGGGCACGCCGCCCGGCGGCTCTCCTGCTGGAAGCGGGAAAAGCGCCCCAGGTCATCCAGAACCGCGAAACAGTGGCGGATTTGCTCCGGGGAGATACAGTCCCCTAATCGCATGGATAATTGACTTTTCAGGGGGGAATTCTATAAAATGAATACGAGGTTAAGCCATGCTGCTCAAAATGTTTAAGTGGTTTTTGGGTAAAAATCAGTCCGAACAAGAGATAATCGTAAGTAGAGAATGGCTTACGGGGGTTAGCACGGTTGCCTTGCTCATCATCAGCCTTTATGTGGCTTATGAACTTTCCTTTCGGCAGCCCAACCCGCCCTTTGTTTGGTATGTGGG
>DYNS01000513.1 GCA_020720965.1 Anaerolinea sp.
TGTGTACTGACGGTCATATTTTTCGTTGTTTAATCCGGCAAAAAAGCCCATAAAACCTCAAAGAAAGGGAATAAGAAACGCAGGGAGCAAGTATACCAACAGATGCCCTCGCCCTGCCGGTGAAGGGAGACAAAAAAGAAAAGCCCAAATTGCCGCCGGGCGGGAACCGTGATATATATAGACAACTTTTTTCATCCATCACCCTTTTGGAGAAACCATGAACGAAGAATTATTTTCCGGGCTGGAAGCCCTCACCTTTGACGACGTGCTGGTTGTTCCAGCCTATACCGAAGTGCTGCCCGCCGAAGTCAATGTGCAGGCGCGGCTGACAAAGAACATTTCCCTCAACGTCCCCATCCTTTCGGCGGCGATGGACACCGTAACAGAAGGTCGGCTTGCCATTGCCCTGGCGCGAGAAGGCGGCTTGGGCATTATTCACCGCAACCTTTCTGCCGAACAGCAAGCCGCCGAGGTGGACAAAGTGAAGCGCTCGCAAGCGGGCATGATAAGCGAACCCGTCACCCTGCCGCCGGATGCCAGCCTGCAACAAGCCGAAGACATCATGGCGCATTACCGCATCAGCGGCGTGCCCATCGTCACCGAGGGCGGGCAATTGACCGGGATTTTAACCAATCGGGACATTCGCTTTGTGGAGCCAAAAGACTTTGTGCGCCCCATTGCCGCATTTATGACCCCTGCCGAAAGGCTGATAACCGCTCCGGTGGGCATTTCCAACGCGGATGCGAAAATTTTGCTGCAAAAACACCGCATCGAAAAACTTCTACTGGTGGATGAAGCCGGGCGGCTGAAAGGGCTTCTGACCGTGAAGGATATTCTGACCGAGATTGAGCATCCCAACGCCAGCCTGGACGAGCGCGGGCGGCTGAGGGTGGGCGCAGCCGTTGGGGTAGGCAGCGACCTGGAAGAGCGGGTGGGGCGGCTGGTGGATGCCGGGGTGGATTTAATCTCCATTGATACCGCGCATGGGCATTCCAAGGGCGTTCTCCAAGCCATTCGGCGCATTCGCGCAGCGCACCCACACCTGCCCATCTCGGCGGGGAACGTGGTGACTGCCGAGGGGACGAGGGTGCTTATCGAAGCGGGGGCAGATGCAGTAAAAGTAGGCGTGGGAGCGGGTTCCATCTGCACAACCCGAATCGTAGCCGGGGCGGGAATGCCGCAGTTGAGCGCCATCCGCACCTGTGCCGAGGAAGCCCGAAAAACCGGTACACCCATCATCGCGGATGGCGGTATCAAATATTCCGGCGATATTGTGAAGGCGATTGTCGCCGGGGCGGACGTGGTGATGTTGGGTTCGCTGCTGGCAGGGTTGGAAGAATCGCCGGGCGATACCATCATCCTTGAGGGGCGGCGCTTTAAGGAATATCGCGGCATGGGGTCTATGGGCGCGTTGCAAGGCTATGGCAAAGACCGCTATGGCACGGGGCAAGCCGGGCTTGGCAAACTTGTGCCAGAGGGGATTGAGGGGCGGGTTCCGTATAAGGGAACCCTGCGGGATTTTGTGTATCAGCTGGTGGGCGGTCTGCGTTCTGGCATGGGTTATGCCGGGGCGGTTTCGCTGTCAGATTTGGAAGAAAAAACCAAACTGGTAAAAATTACCAACGCCGGGCTGATAGAAAGTCACCCG
>DYNS01000192.1 GCA_020720965.1 Anaerolinea sp.
GGGCGGGGTTTCAACCCCCGCCCTTCTTGTTTTATAATAGGGCTATGCCAACCCCCATCATTCCCCAGCCCCAACGCCAATCCTTCCTTCAATACCGCCGCGACGTCCGCCGCCAAATCATCCTGCCCATTGTTTTGGTCACTATTGTTTCTCTTGGGTTTGGCGGAATAGCCATTTACGCGGCAACTGCCCCCACTAACCAGGTTAGCCTATGGGCAGATATTTCCCTCATCTGGCTCATTATCCCCATCATGTTTTTGGCGCTCATCCAACTGGCTTTACTGGTTTGGATGGTGAGCGGTTTGGCAAAAGCCCTAAAAATTGCACCGGAATACACCGCCAAAGCCCAGGGTTACGCCCTTTGGCTAAACGCCGAAATGATTCTCTGGGTGGATAAATTGATAGAACCCGTGCTAAAACTAAAAACCTGGGCAGGCTTATTTGCCCCCGCGAAGGAGAAATGATGTCTAAAAAAGAAGAAATTCAACCCCGGAAGAACGCCCCAACCCAAACCCTCCTCACCGGGGCGCTGATTGGTGCCGGAGCCGGGCTTGTCGCTGCTCACCTGTTGCGCCGCCGCGCCGACAAAACCGGGCGCAACGACACTCTTAATATCACCGAAGGTATAAAAATAGGCCTGCTGGTCTTTGGGTTACTTCGCGCCATTGCCGCACTGGGCGATGATGACTAAAAAATAACCTGCTCACACCCAAACGACCGAGAGCCTCGGTCGTTTTTTCTTTTCTTTGGCGCGAGATAAAATCGAGTATACTTTCGCGGATTAAGCCTATGACAGAAAATATCCGAAATTTTTGTATTATCGCCCATGTTGACCATGGCAAATCTACCCTGGCGGACCGCCTGCTGCAATTTACCGGCACCATCTCAGACCGGGATATGACCGAACAAGTGCTGGACAGCATGGATTTGGAACGCGAAAAAGGCGTGACGATTAAAGCCTCTGCCGTGCGGATGAATTACCGCGCCCAGGATGGCAACGCCTACGAGTTGAACCTGATTGACACCCCAGGGCATGTGGATTTTGGCTACGAAGTGAGCCGCGCCTTGCAAGCCTGCGAAGGCGCTTTGCTTGTGGTGGATGCCACTCAGGGGATTGAAGCCCAAACCCTGGCAAACCTGTACCAGGCGCTGAATGCCGACCTGGAGATTATCCCCGTCATCAACAAAATTGACCTGCCCTCTGCCCGCCCGGATGAAGTGGCGGAGGATATTGCCGCGCTGATTGGGGGTGATGCCGCCGATGTGCTGCAAATCTCCGCCAAATCTGGGATTAACATCGAACAGGTGTTGGAATCGGTGGTGAGGCGGGTTCCGCCCCCCAGGGGCGAAGATGCCAAACCCGCCCGCGCCCTGGTCTTCGATTCGCATTACGACTCTTACAAGGGTGTTATCTGCTATGTGCGCGTGGTGGAAGGGGCACTTGCCGCCAACGAAACCATCCGGCTGATGGCTACCGGCGTGGAAGTGAAGCCCATTGAAGTGGGAATCTTTGCGCCAACCATGAAACCTGTCAGCCTGTTGAGCGCCGGGGAAGTGGGCTACGTGGCTACCGGGTTGAAAACGGTGCATGATGCCCGCGTGGGAGATACCATTACCAGAGTCAACGCCCCGGCGGCTGAAGCCCTTCCCGGGTATTTCCATCCCAAACCGATGGTGTTTGCCGGGATTTACCCGGTGGATGCCGAAGATTATAGCGACCTGCGCGATGCGCTGGAAAAACTGCAACTGAATGACGCCTCGTTGACTTTTGAGCCGGAGACTTCGCAGGCGATTGGTTTCGGTTTCCGTGCCGGGTTTTTGGGGCTTTTTCACATGGAGATTATTCAGGAGCGGATTGAGCGCGAATATGACCTGGATGTTCTTTTTACCGCGCCTTCGGTGGAGTATCAGGTGCTGACAATTGGGGATGAAATTTTGCTGATTGATTCTCCCGCGCAGCTGCCGGACGAAAGCAAGGTGCTGGAAATCCGCGAACCCTGGATGACGATTGAGATTATTACCCCAACCGAATTTTATGGACCCATTATGGAACTTGTGACCAAACGGCGCGGGGCGTTTAAGAGCCAGGAGTACCCGGCTCCTCACCGGGTGCAGTTGAATTTTGAGATTCCCCTGGCGGAATTGATTGTGGATTTTTTTGACTCGTTGAAGAGCCGCACCAAAGGCTATGCCTCTCTCGATTATCAATTTTTGGAATATCGCGCCGACCAGCTGCAAAAACTGGAGATTCTGGTCAACGCCGAACCGGTGGATGCCCTGGCGGCGATTGTGCATAACAAGGATGCCTATTACAAAGGGCAGGTGTTGATTACGAAACTAAAGGATTTGATACCTCGTCAGTTGTTCGAGGTTGCCATTCAGGCTTCTTCGGGTGGGCGGGTGATTAGCCGCGCCAATGTTCGCGCCATGCGTAAGGACGTATTGGCAAAATGTTACGGCGGCGATATTACCCGCAAAAAGAAACTGCTGGAGAAGCAGAAAAAAGGCAAGCGCCGCATGAAGATGGTCGGCAATGTGGAAATTCCGCAAGACGCTTTTATGGCAGTGTTGAAACTGGGCGATGAGTAAATGATGAGTAAAAAACAACAGGTTCTACTGGCATTGTTTGAAACCTGCCGGTTGCGCCAAAATTATGTTTTTGATAACGACATGGTGGAGGCTGCCTGCCTTCAGGTTGGGTTCAAAAACAAGTTTGATGTGACGAAACTGGACAGCGAAACTCTGCTACCTGCCACCTTGCGCGAACAAGGATTCGCCGTTATCCACAAAGGACGCGGTCAGCATGAGTTTGTGCGCGGTTTGGAACAGGTGTACCATCACTTTGAACCTGTTCCAGACGAGGTTGTCTGGCTCTACCGCAAAAGCCTGTTGAACGAATACAATTCTAGCGAGGCGAATATTCTCTCGGTAGCAAACAACCAGCGCATTCTGCATCACTTCTTATTTGGCATCGACCATGAGTTTGATGCAGTTGATATTGCTGACCGTCCCAAGACTTATTTTCCGCACCGCACCAAGGCGGATTTAACCTACCGCTTTGGCAGCGTCGAGGTTGTTCTTCACAAAATCCAAATTGAGATTGACTTGACGATTGAGTATCAGGGCGTGATTGGCGTTTTTGAAGCCAAGAATGGAACTCCCGCTAGTTTTTCGGTATATCAGTTGTATCATCCTTTTTTGTATTATCACCAAGCCAAAGCCCGCGCCGACATGGCTGCAAAAATAAAAGAAATTTCCTGCATTTATGTCACCCGCCAAAAAGAAGCCGGGCAGTCGGTGTTGAGTATGTGGGCATACGACTTTGCAGACCCCCGTGACATCACATCCATCTACCTGAAAAAATCCCGCAGATACCGTTTGGTAGGCAAGAATGACTGAGAATTTTTTGAATACGGTCTTTAACGAGGATGTTCTTGCCGTTCTCCAGCGAATGCCCGCAGAATCGGTAGATATGGTGTACGGCGACCCGGACTATAACGTTGGTATAAACTATGCGGGAAAAAACTATTCCACCGCCTGGAATGAGTATATCAACTGGTATATTGAACTTGCTCGTGAGAGTATGCGGGTTCTAAAACCGAGCGGCAATCTGTTTTTTATTAATTACCCCAAGCAGAACGCTCATCTGCGCGTTCGATACCTGGACGAAGCCGCCTATGATGTGCATGATTACGTCTGGGTCTACAACACCAATGTTGGTCATAGCCCCCGACATTTTACAACGGCGCACCGCTCCATTTTGCACGCCACAAAAACGAAAGAAAGTCACTTTTACAAAGACAATGTCGCAGAGCCTTATCTCAATCCAAATGATAAACGTATTCGTCAGCGTATTGCCGAAGGGCATAAAGGTAGAATGCCCTACTCATGGCTTTACTATGACCTAGTAAAAAATGTTTCCAAAGATAAGACTTTTCACGCCTGTCAAATCCCATTAGGATTGGTGGAGACTCTCATCAAAGCATCTACCCAAGAAAATGATGCCGTTATGATACTTTTTGGCGGCTCCGGTTCTGAAATTGTGGCTTGCCAAAACCTGAAACGGAACTTCATCTCTTGCGAACTGCATCCGGACTACTACGCCATGATTTTAGACCGCCTTCAAAGCGGCGGCAATATTCACAACAAGTACCGCTTGGAATTCCGTAAAAAGACTGCAGAGACGGAGAATCAACAGCCCACACTAACGCTGTTTTAAGGACATCCCTTGACCAAAAATCCCCCCTCCACCCTCCGCCGGATGCTCCCCGGATTACTCGTCAGCCTGGCGCTGATTGGGGCAATTGCCTATTTTGTAGACTTCAACGAAGTCTACAACGCCCTGCGCGCCGCCGATTTCACCCTGCTGGCTGTGGTTTTTGGCTTGGGCATTCTCTGGCTGTTGATGCGTGCCGTTGTCTGGCGCACCCTCCTGCGTGAACGCGCCCCCTACGGCAAAGTCTTCCTGACCATCATGGAAGGCTACCTGCTGAACAACTTCCTCCCTTTTCGGCTGGGGGAGGTGGGGCGGGCTTTCTTACTCAGCCGAAAAAGCGACCTGAAATTCGGCGAAATTTTGCCCACCATCATCATCGAGCGCATTACCGACCTGGCTTTTTCGGCAGCGATTTTCCTCGCCGCCATCCCCTTTGTGGTCGGTGCCGAAGGTGCCGATTCGGCTGCCTGGGCGGTGGGCGCAGCGGTGATTTTGGGGTTGGCGGCTATGTTCTGGCTGGCGCATCATCGTCCCTGGGCGCAGGGCGTGTTTACCAACATCAGCGCCCGCCTCCCCTTTCTGGCGCGGTTTGCAGACTTTTTCTCCGCCCTGCTGGACGGTCTGGCGGTACTCACCGACCCCTGGCTTTCTGCCCGCTTTTTGGGGTGGATGACCCTTAACTGGGGGCTGGCAATTGTGCAATATTACCTGCTCTCTCTCGCCTTTTTCCCGCAAGCGCAGCCGGTGTGGGGCATGTTCGTTTTGGGCGCGGCAGCCTTCGGCGGCGCGATTCCCTCCCTGCCCGGCGGAGTCGGGACGATGGAGGGCGCTTTTGGCGCGGCGTTGACCCTGCTTTCCGGCGACCAATCCACCGCTTTGGCGGTTGCCCTTAGCAGCCGGGCGCTTAACTACACTTACAGCCTCACCTTTGGTTTATACGGCATCTCCCGCGAGGGACAAACCCTTAGCCAGTTATACGCCGATTTAACCGGTGGCAAGGTTGGGGCAGGGAATAAAGAATAGAAAGTCGAGAGTAGAGAATAATGATTTGTCATTGGGGTCACTACTCCCCAATAACGGTTCTCGAATATCTATTCTCCAACCACTACCAATACAAGGAGAATTTATGCCTCGCAATTACTTTATCACCGGCGGTGCCGGGTTTATTGGTTCCAATTACGTTGCCCGCCTGCTGGAACGCGGCGAAAAAGTGACCATTTACGACAATCTTTCCCGCGCCGGTGCGCCCCGCAACCTGGACTGGCTGCGCGAAACCTTCGGCGCTGATTCTTTCCGCCTGGTCGTAGGCGATGTGCGCGATGCCGCCCTACTGACCGCCTCCGCCAGCCAGGCAGAGGTTATCGTTCACCTCGCTGCACAGGTGGCGGTTACAACCTCCGTGCAAAAACCGCGCGAAGATTTTGAAATCAACGCCCTCGGCACCTTCAACGCCCTGGAAGCCGCCCGCGCCAACGAGCGCAAACCGACCTTTCTTTACGCATCCACCAACAAGGTTTACGGCGGCATGGATGATGTGGAAGTGCAGGAACACGAAACCCGCTGGGCATACAAAGACCTTTTGCACGGTTGCCCCGAAACCCAACCTCTCGATTTTCACTCCCCTTATGGCTGTTCCAAAGGCGCAGGCGACCAATACGTGCGCGACTACTCCCGCATTTATGGCTTAAACAGCGTTGTCCTGCGCCAATCTTGCATTTACGGACCGCGTCAATTCGGCGTGGAAGACCAGGGCTGGGTGGCGTGGTTCGTCATCGCCGCCGTTACCGGCAGACCGCTCT
>DYNS01000514.1 GCA_020720965.1 Anaerolinea sp.
GCCGCCGAAAACCCCACCGCCGCCCCAACCTCCGCCCCCGCCGAATCCGCTGCCCCCGCAGCCTCTGCCGCAACCCTGGCAGATTTTGAAACCGCCTCTGGCTGGGAAGGCTTCGATGACGGCGGCGGAATCAGCCGCATGGTCTGCGCCCCGGTCAGCACAGAGAAGCACAACGGCGCTCAATCCATGCAAATGGAATACAGCGTAGCCAACGGCGGATGGGCAACCTGCGGGCGTTACTTCGAATCTACCCAAAACTGGAGCGCCGCCACAGGAATCACTTTTGCGGCGCAAGCCGAAACCGCCGGGCAAACCCTGCACCTGGATATTTACGCCGGAAACCCGGAACAATGGGCAACCTATGTGTACGAGTTCACCCCCAACGCCGGTGGCTGGCAGGTTTACACCGTCCGCTGGGATGAATTTAAGCGGGTGGACTGGGAAGAAAACGCCGGAAGCCCCTACGACCCCTCCCTGCCGGTAGGCGGAATCGCCTTTGGCATCCCCTCCCCGGAGGGCGCAGAAAGCAGCAGCGGCATCTTCCGGGTGGATGACATCGCCCTCGCCGCTGAGACAAGCGAAGCCCCCGCAGCGGAATCCGCTCCCGCTTCCGAGGTGCAGCCCCCCGCCGCCGAATCCGCTGCCCCCGCATCCGCGCCCCTCTGCCCCGCCGCCGCCCTGCTCCCCTCCCTGGCTCTCTTTTGGATGGCAAAAAGGAAGTGGGAAGTGAAAAGTGGTAAGTGGTAAGTGGTAAGTTTTACACCCCACTGCCTACCGAAACTATCCACTGAAACTGCCCACTAAAACTACCCACTGAAACCGACCCCCTCTCATGCTCACACTCCCCGCACTCATAGACCCGCACGTCCACGTCCGCGAACCGGGCGCAACCTACAAAGAAGACTGGCAAAGCGCCACCGCCTCCGCCCTGGCAGGCGGCATTACCACCATTTTGGCAATGCCCAACACCAAACCGCCGGTCTTTGATGAAGAAACCCTGCGCCTCTCGCTGGAAGCCGCCCGCGCCAAAGCCTACTGCGACTACGCTCAATACCTGGGCGCAGGCGCAGAAAACGCCGCCGAAGTCGCCCGACTTGCCCCCCAAGCCGCCGCCCTCAAAATGTACCTGGATTCCACCTTTGGCGAACTGCGCCTCAACGACATGAGCCTCTGGCAGGAACATTTTCGGCGTTGGAAATCGCCCGCCCCCATCGTCCTACACGCCGAAAGTCGCAGCATGGCGGCAGGCTTGCTCTTCTCGCAGTGGTACAAAACGCCAGTTCACATTGCCCACGTCTCCCTGCGGGAAGAAATTCTGGTCATCAAAGCCGCCAAAGAGCGCGGCATCCCCGTCACCTGCGAGGTCTGCCCTCATCACCTGTTTTTAGATAACACCACCCCCGCCCCGGCAGGTAGCCCCGGCAGGCTAGAAGTCCGTCCGCGCCTGGCAACCCCGGCAGATGTAAGCGCCCTGTGGGAAAACCTGGACGTGATAGATTGCTTCGCCACCGACCACGCCCCTCACACCCTGGCAGAAAAAGACAGCCCCAACCCGCCGCCCGGCTTCCCCGGCTTAGAAACTCTCCTCCCCCTACTGCTGACCGCCGTCCGCGAAGGCAGGCTGACCCTGCAAGACCTGATAACC
>DYNS01000193.1 GCA_020720965.1 Anaerolinea sp.
GGTCTACCTCGACGGGTTCGTGGCGCGGCATCGGGGGGCGCTGCGGGAGGTGGTTTCCATAGGCGAAGTTTGGTCAATAGTACCTTAATTCGCTGGCAAAAGGCAAGCCATTTTGAGACGGCAATTTGTTTAATATTTCTATTAATAATCCTAAATTTTTGCTTGACTTGCCTCCGCCCCAAAGGTATGATGGATTTTATTTTGTGTTGGGAGAAGTGTATGACAGTGGATGCAGATGTGTTTCGCAGCGCCATGCGGCAGTGGGCGAGCGGGGTGGCGGTTGTCACCTCTGCCTATGAGGGGCGGGTGCATGGGATGACGGTGAGTTCTTTTACTTCGGTTTCTCTTTCTCCGGCTTTGGTGTTGGTTTCTTTGGCAAAGGAGACTCGTACTCATGCTTTGGTGCAAGAGTCGCTGGTTTTTGGCGTTAGTCTTCTCTCGCTGGAACAGGCGGAGGTTTCGGACCGGTTCGCGGGGCGGGTGGCGGATGCCGAAGACCGGATGCAGGGTCTGAACACTTTCACGTTGGAGAGTCCGGTTCCGTTGCTGGAGGGGGCGGCGGCGCAGTTCGATTGCCGGGTTGTGTCTCAAATTCCGGCGGGGACGCATACGCTTTTCATCGGTGAGGTGTTGGCGGCAAAAAGCGGAGGTGACGCTTCTCCGCTGGTTTATTACAATCGAGGCTATCGGCGTTTGCTGGATGCCTAAATTTTTTAAGGAGATGTAAGGATGAATTACCGACATTTGGGTCGCAGTGGTTTGCAAGTGAGCGAGCTTTCTTTTGGCTCCTGGGTTACGTTTCATAATCAGGCGGGCGTAGAATCGGCGGTGGAGATGATGTCTGCCGCATATGAAGCGGGTGTGAACTTTTTTGATAACGCCGAAGTGTACGCGAGCGGCAAATCGGAAGAGGTGATGGGTGCGGCGCTGAAGAAACTGGGCTGGCGGCGTTCCAGTTATGTGGTTTCCACCAAGTTTTTTTGGGGGCTGAACGAAACGCCCAACGAGAGGAACACTCTCAACCGCAAGCGGCTGATTGAAGGAATCAACGGGTCTTTGCAGCGTTTTGACCTGGACTATGTGGACCTCATCTTTTGTCACCGCCCCGACCCGACAACCCCCATCGAGGAGACGGTTTGGGCGATGCACAATATCATCGAATGGGGCAAGGCGCTCTACTGGGGCACTTCCGAATGGTCTGCCGCCGAGATTATCGCCGCCATCGAAATTGCGGAGAAGCATCACCTGCACAAACCGGTGATGGAACAGCCCCAATATAATATGTTGGTGCGTGACCGTTTTGAAAAGGAATATGCCCGCCTGTTTAAGGATTATGGCTACGGCTCCACGACCTGGTCCCCGCTCGCTTCCGGTTTGCTGACGGGTAAATACAACGAAGGCATCCCTGCCGACAGCCGGGGTAGCCTGCCCGGTTACGAATGGCTGCACGAGCGTCTGACAGATGCCGCCGGTTTGGAAAAAGTACGCGCTCTCGCGCCGGTTGCCCAGGAGTTGGGGGCAACCATGTCTCAGTTGGCAATTGCCTGGTGTCTTAAAAATCCCAACGTCAGCACCGTCATCACCGGCGCGAGCCGTGTGAGCCAGGTTCACGAAAATATGCAATCTCTGCAAATTGCGGAAAAACTGACCCCCGATTATATGCAGACCATAGAAGAGATTTTGAAGTAGGAACTTAAACCCTCACGCCCAGGGTGAGGGAAACGCCTTACTTTTCCGTCACCCTGAATGGATATAAAAAAGCCCCCGCGTTACGCGGGGGCTTTTGCAAGGGTGTGTGGACCTGAGGGGATTCGAACCCCTGGCCTCCTCAGTGCGATTGAGGCGCGCTCCCAACTGCGCTACAGGCCCAACTCAAAAAGCCCGCTGATTTTATCCAAGAGCAGGGTGAATGTCAAGCACATCGTTTATAATCCAGCATCCCTCAGGAGAGCAAGCCATGATTCGTCTCTACAATACCCTCACCCGCAAAAAAGAAGAACTTCAAACCATAGACCCAGGCGTTGTAAAAATGTACGTTTGCGGTCCAACCGTCTATAACGATGCCCACGTTGGGCACGCCATGTCCTCCCTCGTCTTCGACATCATCCGCCGCTACCTGCAATATCGCGGCTACGATGTGCAGCATGTGATGAACTACACCGACGTGGACGACAAAATCATCCGCCGCGCCAACGAAATGGGCATAGACCCCTTTGCCCTCTCCCGAAAATACATTCAGGATTTCGACCAAAACCTGGACGACCTCAACATCCTCCCCGCCACTGCCAAACCCCAGGTCAGCAAGACCATGCCCCAAATCATCTCTTTTGTGGAAGGGCTCATCCAACGCGGTTACGCCTACCCCGCCCCCAACGGCGATGTCTACTTCCGCGTCACCAAAGACGAAGACTACGGCAAACTCTCCGCCCGCAAACTGGACGATATGCAAGCCGGAGCGCGGATTGAAGTGGAAGAACAAAAAGAACACCCCATGGACTTCGCCCTTTGGAAAGCCGCCAAACCCGGCGAACCCTTCTGGGATTCTCCCTGGGGACAGGGCAGACCCGGCTGGCACATCGAATGCTCCGCCATGAACCTGCACGAACTCGGCGAACAGATAGACATTCACGGCGGCGGCAACGACCTCATCTTCCCCCACCACGAAAACGAAATCGCCCAAACCGAAAGCTACACCGGCAAACCCTTTGCGCGTTACTGGATGCACAATGGCATGTTGCAACTCGGCGGCGAAAAAATGTCTAAAAGCCTCGGCAACATCGTCAGCATCAAAGAATTTCTCGAAAAGCGCGACTCGGACGTAATGCGGATGCTGGTGCTGAACGGCTCCTACCGCGCCCCTCTCATCTTCAACGAAGAAACCCTGGACGCGGCAGAGAAAGGCTTGGAGCGAATCAAATCCGCCCTGCGCCCTGCCACCGCCACCGGAGCAGACTCCACCGCCGAGGCGGCTGCCAGCCTGCCCGCCACCATCCAAACCGTTCAAACCGCCTTCACCGAGGCAATGGATGACGACTTCAACTCCGCTGGGGCGCTTGGCGCAATTTTTGACTTCGTCCGCGCCATCAACTCTGCGCGGGATGCCGGGGCAACCCAAGCCCAAATGCAGCCCGCCCAAGACCTTTTACGCACCCTCACCGGCGTTTTTGGCTTGCGCCTCGCTGCCAAAAGCGGAACCGGAGACGCAGACAAGTTCATAGACCTGCTTTTGGAAGTCCGCGCCGAGGTGCGTAAGCAAAAACTATGGGCGCTCTCCGACCTCATCCGAGACCGTCTGAAGGAAAACGGCGTAAGCGTGGAGGACGGCAAACAGGGCAGCGCCTGGCGCTATCTGTAAACCTTAGCCATTATCGAACCCCATGACTCTCCAGAGTAGCCTTCAAATCGGTGATGTTATTCGCAATGCCATTGTATTCAATGTCAAAAACTGGCAAGGTGGCACGATGAGTTCTGATTCCTTAATCCAGTCTGTCCAAGATTTTTTCTCCGTTTTGGAAGAAAGAAAGATTGATTATGTTCTCGTTGGCGGAATTGCCATCCTTCATTATATTGAAGGAAGAAATACGCAAGATTTAGATTTGCTTATGGCGGTTTCGTCTTTGGATAGGCTCCCAGAACTCAAAATTACCAGTCAGGATATGTATTTTGTCCGGGCGACTTATGGCGAACTGCAAATTGACGTTTTACTCACCAAAAACCCCCTTTTCAAGAAGGTACATAAAGAACATTCAAAGGTTCAAAAATTTTTGGATAGAAATATTCCTTTGGCAACCGTTGAAGGCTTATTACTTCTAAAATTATATGCACTACCTTCCTTGTATCGGCAGGGTAATTTTGCAAGAGTCGGCATTTATGAAAACGATATTGCCACTTTGCTTCATTACTATCAGCCGGATACTGCTGCATTACTTGGCGAGATTTCAAAGTATGTAAACGAAACAGATTTTGAAGAACTCCAAAGCATTATCTCGGATATTCAGAAGCGTATTAGTCGTTTCAAAAATGAGTCTCGCTAAATAGGCGTGCAGGGCTGCTGCTTTATGCCCTGTGCTGATAAAAAATGGCGGGGTTGCCACAAAGGCAGCCCCGCCTGGCTTTTAAGGGTTGGGCAAAACTTCTTGCAGGGCATCTGCCAGCAGACGGGTGAAGGTTAGCATCCCGCTGTGGTTAAGGTGATGAGAATCCGCGAACATTTCCGGGGTGAGCGCATCCTCGTGGGAGAAATCCAGCAGGATGATTTCGTTTTGAGCGGCGTATGTTTGCAAAGCCTGGGCGTAAAGGCGCAACGCCAACGGCTCGGAGGCGGCAGTGGGGTATTGCAGATGCTTGGTTCGTACCAAAATCAGTTGAATGTCGTTTTCTTTTGCCAGAGCCACCATATCTGGCAAAAAGGAGCGGGGTAGTTGTTTTTCAAAGTTCAGTTGCTGAGGGGTGTAAAGGTAAGATTCGGCGGTGGCGATGGCTTCCACCAGCAGGGTGTTGTCTATATTTTTATCTTCAAACACGGCAATGTTCGCCTGGGCGTTGCAATCTGGGTCGCAGCCCACCGCGCTGGTGAGGCTGTAACGCAGGTAGTAATCTATCGTCTCGCGCAGGCGCAGACGGGAACCGTAAACCGGGAAGTAACGGTCTAGCCATTGTTCTGGCAGGCTCATCTGCTCGATGAAGGCTTTTTGCAGCAGGTTGGCATCTTCTTTGGTGGCGAGTTCATCCACCTGGGTAAAGTATTTGCCGTTTACGCGGTAGCCGGGGGCGGTGAGAATCGTATCTCGAAACAGGAGGACGACATAGTTCGGGTGCGGATTTGCCGGGGCGATGATGTTCTTGATGGCAAGATACCAAACAGCGGAGGCGGAGCCGGGCATCCCCATGCTGTAGGTGCGGATTTTGGTTTGGGCTGCGAGGGCGTTGGGGTCTATGCCTTGCACTAAAATGGAATCTCCCAGGAGGGCGAGCTGCGCGGCGTTTTCTTGCATGGCTTCGCGGTCTTTCAGGCGCAGGTCATTATCCAGGGTGGGTCCCAGGGTTTTGGGGTATTCGGTTTGGTAGCGCAGGGGCAAAAAGACCGAAAGCGCCGCGAGCGATAGGCTGAGAACCAGAAGGTATTTGCGAAAGAGGGACATGCCAACCTAAAACTGAAAGTAGATAAAATCTGGGTTGCCGGAGTTGGTGTAAAGGATGGTGAGAATGGTGAGCCCGGCAAAATAGGTCGCCTGCGCCCAGGAGCCGGGGCGGGAGAGAGGCTGGATGAGCAGCGGCAGGCTGTAAAAAGCCAGCATGGAGGCAATCACCAGGCACATGAGCAGGTCTTGGGGTTGGGCGAGGAAGGGCGAGTGCAGCAGGATGTGAAAAAACCAGGAAAGCGAACCGGCTCGGAATAGCCCCCAACCGAAAACGATGAACCCGAACATGAGCGCCCACAAGCCTAGGCGTTTTACCTGGCTCCATTTGCCCTGCACGATGCCGGAAATGCCTGCCGACTGGTACAGCAAACTGAGCAGCCCGTAATACACACCCCATAGCAGGTAATTCCAGCCCGCGCCGTGCCACAGACCGCTGATGAACATCGTCAGTAGGGGCGGAATCGCCTGCGCCAACCAGGCGGGGAGGTTTTTGTGCCGGAGAATTGCCCGTCGAAGCGGGTAGAAGACATAATCTCGCAGGAAGGTGGATAGGCTGATGTGCCAGCGGTTCCAAAAATCTGCCGGGGTGAGGGCGCGGTAGGGGGCGTTGAAGTTGGGGGAGGTTTCAAAGCCGAGTAAACGCGCCAACCCGCGTGAGAGGTCGGTATATGCCGAGAAATCTGCAAAGATTTGCAGGGTAAATGCCAGTGTGCCAGCCAGGAGGATGATTTTGGAGGGTTCGTCCAGGCTGTAAACCCGGTCTGCAATCGATTTGATGGTGTCGGCGACTACGATTTTTTTGAAGAAGCCCATCACGAGCAGGGGCAGGGCTTCTTGCAGGTGAGCGCTTTGCCAATGGCGC
>DYNS01000515.1 GCA_020720965.1 Anaerolinea sp.
GCAATACAATCTATCTCCACTAACGCATTTTTGGGGAGTGTTTTTACTGCTACAGTACTTCTTACTGGCTTATGTGTCCCAAAATAGTGCGCATAGATAGTATTTACCTTTTCAAAGTCGTTCATGTCCGCCAAAAAGATTGTTGTTTTGATGACATTGGAAAATTGTGTACCGGCAGCGCCAAGTACATGAGAGAGATTTTGCATCACTTGATGTGTTTGCTTTTCTACATCCTCTTCCACAATAAACGCCACCCCAAAGACATGGGCTTCCAAGAGATCCAAACCTACCTCTCCCACCTCGCCTCAGAAAAAAAAGTCGCCGCCTCAACCCAAAATCAAGCCCTCAGCGCCATCCTCTTCCTCTACCGCCACGTCCTCAATCAAGAGATCGAATTTCCCACCGACATCGTCCGCGCCGAAAAATCCAAAACCCTCCCCACCGTCCTCACCCATCACGAAGCCCTCGCCGTCATCAACAAAATGCAGGCTGTACCTCAACTCATGACAAAACTCCTCTACGGCTCCGGGCTTCGACTCATGGAATGTCTGCGACTGCGCCTCAAAGACATAGACTTTGGCAACCATCAGATCCTTGTCCGCGACGGCAAAGGCGAAGACGACCGCGTCACCATCCTCCCCGACTCGCTCATCCCCGACCTCGACCTGCATCTCCAAACCGTCGCCCTCATCCACCAAAAAGACCTCAAACAAGGCTACGGCGAAGTCCACCTCCCCTACGCCCTCGCCCACAAATACCCCAACGCCGCCAAAGAAATCATCTGGCAATACGTCTTCCCCGCCCTCTCGCGCTCCATAGACCCCGTCTCCAAAAAGACCATGCGCCACCACGCCGACCCCAGTGTCCTCCAAAAAGCAATTCGCACAGCCGCCAAGCTCGCGAAAATAGATAAACCCGTTTCCCCTCACACCTTCCGCCATTCCTTTGCCACCCATCTCCTTCAGAATGGCTACGACATCCGCACGGTACAGGAATTGCTCGGCCACAAGGATGTAAAGACCACCATGATCTATACCCATGTTTTGAATCGCGGCGGGCTGGCGGTCAAAAGTCCGTTGGACGATTAAACAGCGCGATGCGCGTATAATATCTTTGTCCGACAACTTTATTCTCAAGGAGCCCCCATGACCACCATTGACCTGACCGTCCACCCCGAGCGGCGCAAACGCGCCATCGCCCGCGCCCGCGAGCGCAATATCATCATCCCCACCTACGCCCAGATGAAAGACCCCGCCAAAATACCGGCGAAAGTCAAAGAAGAGCTGTCGAAGATCGGGCTGTGGGACATCCACCCCCGCAACCTGTTCCGCATTACCTGGAAGAACGAACCCAAAGCACACGGCGGCGGCTTTGGCGGAGTCAACACACTCGAGCTGCCTCCCGAGCTGACGGGTGTCCCGGCGCGCATCATCGCCATCGTCGGCAAGTGGTTCCCGACCGGCGCCCACAAAGTGGGAGCGGCCTTCTCCTGCCTCGTGCCGCGGCTGGTGACCGGTCAGTTCGACCCGACCACGCAGAAGGCGGTCTGGCCCTCCACCGGCAACTACTGCCGGGGCGGCGCGTATGATTCCGCGCTGCTGGCTTGTGAATCCATTGCCATCCTGCCGGAAGGCATGTCGCGC
>DYNS01000194.1 GCA_020720965.1 Anaerolinea sp.
CGGGTAGGATGTGCGCCTGGTCGGGGGGGTAAGTTCCGTCCACAATGCCTTCCAGCCGCCCGCGCATGACGGTAAGGGGGGTGCGAAGTTCGTGAGCGATTTCTGCCAGCAGGTTGCGGCGTTCCTGGTCGTTACGCTGAAGGGTTTCTGCCATGTAGTTGAAGCTATCCAAAAGGCTGCGTAAATCATCGGGACCAGAGACAGGGACACGGGTGGTTAAATCTCCGGCGGCAACGGCTTGGGCGGCGGCGATGACCTGGGCGAGGGGGGTGACGAAGCGCCGAATCAGCAGTAATCCGATGAGGGTGGTGAGAATGGCAAGGAAAATGGAGATGAAGAAAACCGGGGTGAGCAAGCCCAACACGAAACGCCCCTGGAGAGGAACGTATGTTTCCGCAAAGATGAGTGTACCAACCTGAGCACCCCCGACCCGAATGGGGACAACACTGTCCAAAGGGCTGGGCTGATAGGGAAGCCCTACGCCAGAGCCGGTTGCGCTGCCCTGTTGAAGGATAACCAGCCCGTTTTCATCCAGCAAGATGGACCTTGCCCAAATGCTATCTTCTGCGCTGGGCAAAAGGGGGAGAATGACTTCTATGCCCTGCCAGGAGCGGTTGACATAATAAAAGGTCTCCAGGCGGGTCATCATCGGCAGGTGGTCTATAAGAGCCGACTGAGAGGAGGACAGCACCAACGCGGTGACAGTGAGGACGATGAGCAGGGTGAGTAAGACAACCGCCGCAAAAGCGCGAAAGAGCAGGACAAACAAGCGGGTTTGGATGGGGCGCAGAGGGGTGGTTTTCATGGCTCAAATTTGTAGCCCACGCCATGCACGGTGACAATGTAACGGGGCTGTCCTTCTTCGGTTTGCAGTTTGCGGCGCAGGTTGCGAATGTGTGAATCGATGGAGCGTTCGTAGGTTTCAAAGGCAACCCCGCGCACGTTGGTCAGCAATTGGGCGCGGGAGAAGATGCGCCCCGGCTGGCTGAGAAGGGTGGCGAGGATTTCAAATTCGGTGGCGGTGAGGGGGATGGTTTTCTCCGGCAGTTCCACCTCGTAACGGGCGCGGTTGAGGGTCACCTCTCCGGCACGCAGCACTTCGCTGGAGATTTCGGGCGTGATGCGCCTGAGTACCATGCGGACGCGGGCGACAAGTTCTCGCGGGCTAAAGGGTTTGGTAATGTAGTCGTCTGCTCCCAGTTCAATGCCCACCAGTTTGTCGGTTTCTTCCACGCGGGCGGTCAGCATAATGACCGGCACGTCACTTTCGCGGCGCAGGGTGCGGCAAACGTCCAAGCCGTCCATCGCCGGGAGCATCAGGTCGAGAATCACCATGTCTGGTTTTTCGCGGCGAGCGGCGGCAAGCCCTTGCAAGCCATCTCCCGCCGCGACAACCTGAAACCCGGAGGCTTGCAGGTAGTCGCGGCAGATTTCTACAATTTTGGGTTCGTCATCCACAATGAGGATTTTTTTTGGCATGGGGAAGAAGTGGGAAGTGGTAGGTGGTAGGTGAGAAGTGGTAAATGGTAAGTGGTAGGTGAGAAGTGAGAAGGGGGAAGAGGGGGAGTGAGGTAAGTATATGAGGAAAGGAGGAAATTGGGGAGGCGGGTGGCTTTACTCGTACCGAAGCGCTTCCACTGGTTGCAGGCTGGCGGCGCGATTGGCAGGGTACAAGCCGAAGAACAAACCCACCGCCGCCGAAAAGAGGGTGGCAAGAAGGACAGAATCCAGGCTGATGGCAGTGGCAAAAGGCGAACCGAGGGCAATGGATACCTGCTCAATGATAATGGCAATGAGCCAGCCCAAAAGAACGCCCACAATGCCACCAAAGAAACTGAGCATGGACGATTCCGCCAAAAACTGGGTCAGAATATCCCGTTTGCGCGCGCCCAGGGCTTTTCGCAAACCAATCTCGCGGGTGCGCTCCGCAACCGAAACAAGCATGATGTTCATAATCCCAATTCCACCCACCAAAAGAGAAATGGCGGCGATTCCGCCCAGGAAGATGGTGAAAACGCCCGTAATCGACTCGGCGGTGCTAAGGAAATCCTGCTGCGTGTACACCGTAAAATCATCCGCGCCGATGGCGCTGCGATGACGGGTACGCAGCACCTGCGCCACCTCTTCCGCCGCCACAGGCACAAGTTCAGCAGTCGCGGCCTGAATAAAAATGGCATCCACTTCATCCATCCCGCCGCTGGTTTTAAGGCGGCTTTGGGCAGTCGTCAGCGGAACGAGAATCCGGTCATCGTTGCTGCCCGTCATCCCGCCGCCCTTAGATTCCAGCACGCCAATGACGCGAAACGGCTGACCGTTGATGCGAATACTCTCGCCCACCAAGCCGGAGCTGCGCCCGAACAAAGCCTGCGCCGTTTCTGGTCCCAGCACCGCCACCGAAGCCCGCTCCAACTGATGCGCTTCGTTAATAAACTCGCCTTCCGTCAGGGTTTCGTTGCGCACCTGACGATGCTCCGGCACAACCCCGTTGACTGCCACCATCATCTTCTCGCCCTGAGCGGCAGCCTCGTACTGACCGTTAATCACCGGCGCAACCGCCGCCACCGAAGGCGCGGCAAAAGGGTCGGAGAGGGCTTTCGCATCCGCAACGGTGAGAGGGCGGGGGTTGCGTATCTCCGCCTCCTCGTTGCCAGAAAAAACAAAGAGCAGATTCGTGCCGATGTCGTTAATAGAACCGGTGATGGAATTCTGCGCCCCATCACCCACGCCAAGCATGGCAATGACGGCGGCAACGCCAATGACAATGCCCAAAATGGTCAGCCCGGAGCGCATTTTATTCGCGTTGAGGCTTTCCAGGGCTTCCAACAAAATCTGGTTCAGGTTCATAAGGTTTCCTCCACGCGCCCATCCATCACGCGGATGGTGCGCCCGGCTTGCGCCGCCACACGCGGGTCATGGGTCACAATCACCAGGGTCGTGCCGCGCTCACGGTTCAGGTTCAGGAGCAAATCCATAATCTCCTGCCCCACTTTAGAGTCCAGGTTGCCGGTTGGCTCATCCGCCATAATCATGGCAGGCTCGTTCACCAGGGCACGAGCAATGGCTACGCGCTGCTGCTGCCCGCCCGAAAGTTCATACGGCTTGTGTAAAATCCGGTTTCCCAGCCCCACCGCCTCCAAAGCGGCGCTGGCGCGTTCCTTGCGCCCCTCCGCCACCCCGGAATAGCGCAGGGGCAGTTCCACATTTGCCAGAGCGGTAGAGCGGGAAAGCAGGTTGAAGGACTGAAAAACGAAGCCAATTTTGTGGTTACGAACCTGCGCCAACTGGTCATCCTCCATCCCAGAGACTTCCACCCCGTCTAGGGTGTACTGCCCAGAGGAAGGTCTATCGAGGCAGCCCAAAATATTCATAAGGGTAGATTTGCCAGAGCCGCTCGGACCCACAATAGCAACCACCTCCCCGCGCCGCACCTCCATGGAAAGTCCGCGCAGCGCCTGCACTTCCATATCGCCCATTTTGTAAATCTTCTTCAATTCCGAGGCAAAAATCACCGGCTCGTTCATGGCTACCTCACCCGATTCATCATGCCGCCGCCAGGGGCAGGCTGAAGAGAAGCGGCAGGCGGATTGAGGACAATCTGCTCGCCCTCTTGCAATTCGCCGCCAACTACTTCGCTATACGCATCGGAAGTGGCTCCCAGGCGAATCTCACGCGGAAGCAGGTTTCCGTTTTCCAGGACATACACCACCCGAACCCCCTCCAGCACCCGCACCGCCCGGTTCGGAACGAGGAGCGCGTCCTGCACCTCCCGCACGGTGATGGTGACGGCGGCGGTCATGCCGGGGCGAATGAGCGCATCCGGGTCGGTCAATTCCACCGTCACGGTAAAGTTCACCGCGCCAGACGCCGCATTGCCGGCCTGATTAACGCTGACAACCACGCCGTTATATTCCTTGTTCTGCACCGCGTCAAAAGAAAGCCGCACCGCCTGCCCCTCCGCCACGCTGTTAATATCCACTTCCGAAATTTCCAAATCCACCAGCAGGCGAGAGAGGTCATCCACCCGGAAGGCGGTCTGCCCGGCTTTGACCATGTCTCCGCTTTGGGGTTCGGCGGCGGTGACGATTCCGTCAAAGGGGGCGGTGAGGGCTGCCTGGCTCAAGGTCGCTTGGGCGGCAGCCACCCGCGCCTGGGCGGCGGCGACATCCTCCGGCGTGGGACCGTTTTGCAGGCGTTCCACTTCGCGGCGGGCATCTTCCACCTGTGCCTGGGCAACGGCGTAAGCGGCGCGGTAGGTCTGAGCGTCCAGTTCGCTGTAGTCGCTGGTGTACCAGTTGAGGGTAGCGACTTTGTTGTCAAAATTTTGGCGGGCTTGGGTCAGGGCGAGCAAGGCTTCGGCTTTCTGCGAGTCGCCATCCGGTTTGTTTTGGTAGCGTTTGTAGTTTTCTTGGGCGCGGGTAACTTCCAGGTTCGCCAGGTCTATCTCTGCCTGGGTCTTGGCAATGTCGTCATCCGAGGCGCGGCGGTAGGTTAGTTTATCCACATCATCCTGGGCATCATCCAGGGCTTGCAGGGCATTGGCAAGGCTTTGCTCGGCTTGCGCCAGGGCGAGGCTGGAGGTTAAGACGTTATCCAGGTTTTTCTGGGCGCTTACCAGGTCTGCTTCCGCCAGGATGATGTTTTGGGGCAGAGAAGTCTGCTCCAGCGAGGCGAGGGTTTCATCCTGCTTCACAGTCTGCCCAATGACGGCTTTCACTGTTTCCACCCGCCCGGTGGTTTGCCAGGTCAGAGTCGCGGTCTGCCCGGCGCGGACAGTTCCAGTCGCGCCCACGCTGGCAACGAGAGAGCCACGCGAGGCGGATTCGGTCTCATAAAGGGATTGGTCTGCCGCCTGGGTGCTGCTGTTGTAAAAAAAGAATCCCAAAGCGGCAAGTCCAACCGCTCCGGCAGCAATGAGCCAGTTACGAAGAGTTTGTTTGGTCATAAGAATTATCTCCTGCGTTTTGTAGAATTTCTCCAAAGATACCTGCGGATTGTGAAGAATTTGTGCAGAAACAAGGGCGGAATGTTGAGATGCAAAAAGCCCGCCGGTGAAGGCGGGCTTTTTGGGGTGTGAGGTGTGAGTTTTAGGGCGAGGGAGGGTTGAGGATAATCAGGTCGCCGGGGTTCACTTCTCCGGCGAGAACTTCGCTGTAAGAGTTGGCGGTTGCGCCCAACTGAACAGGGACGGCTACCGCCTCCTGCCCTTGCAAAAGATAGACAACCGGCTCCCCGTTGATGTATCGCACCGCGCGGTTGGGGATGAGCAGGGCATCCGCCACTTCTTTGGTGGTGATGGTGACGGAGGCGGTCATCCCGCTGCGAATTTGTTCATCGGCATCGGTAATTCTGACCGTGACGGTGAAAAGCACCCCGCCTTCGCCGGATTCGCCTGCCAGGTTCATCTTAGTCACTTCGCCGGTGTAGGTTTTGGTGGGGGCAGCATCAAAAAAGATGCTGGCGGGCTGCCCCAGGGCAATGGCGTTAATGTCAATTTCCGAAACGCCAATCTCCACAAACAATTCGCTCAGGTCTTCCAGTGGAAAGGCAGCCTGCCCAGCGGAGACCATATCTCCGGGGAGGGCATCCACCCTGGTAACGGTTCCGGCAAAGGGAGCAGGCAGGTTTGCCAGGTTAAGAGTAGAAAAAGCGGCATCCACCCTTGCCTGGGCAGCGGCTATATCGGCGGCTTTGCCCGTGCCTGCCAGCCTATCCAACTCTCTTTGGGCGTCTTCCATTTTGGCGGTCGCCACGTTGAGCTGCGCCAGGGCTTGCTCCACCTGTAGTTCGGTAGGTTTGCTGGTGTACCAGACCAGGCGGGCGGTCAGCGCGTCTATCTGCTCCTGGGTGCTGGAGATGCCAATAATCTGCTGGGCTTTGCGGGGGTTTCCTTCGTAGTAGCCGTCAAAGAAGCGGTCAAAAACCCAGTTCTGAAACTTAAGGCGGGATTTCAGGTCGTCAATCTGTAACGCATTTACAAGGTCTATTTTGTTGAG
>DYNS01000516.1 GCA_020720965.1 Anaerolinea sp.
GTCATCATGGTCACGCACGATGCTTTTATTGCCCGGCATACCCGCCGTATCATCCGCCTGGCGGATGGGAAAATCACCTCAGACCAGCCCAATGCCAACCCCCTGCAAGCCGGGGCGCGCCGTGCAGAAAGCGAAGAGTGAGCCATGCTTCTTTCTCAAAACATTCTCACCGCCCTGCGCGGGCTTATGGCAAACAAGTTGCGCTCCGCCCTCACCATTCTGGGCATTGTCATCGGCGTTGCCGCCGTTGTGGCGCTGATGGGTATTGGCACGGGCGCAACCAGCGATATTACCAGCCGCATTCAAAGCAACGGCGCGAACCTGCTCAACATTCAATCCGGGCGTTCCCAAAGACCCTCCGCCGGGGGCGCGCCGCCCTCTTTTAGCGCCATCACCTACAAAGACTATCTCGCCCTGCAAGCCGCCCTCACCGACATTGCCGGAATTGCTCCTGCCTACCAGACCAATACTACCGTTGTTTATGGCGAGGAAAGTTACGAAGTCTCGGTCATTGGCGTAACCGAAGACTACCTCGCCGTGCGGACTTACAGCATGGCAAGCGGGCGATTCCTCACCGAGGCAGACCGCAAAAGCAAAAAACAGGTCGCTGTGTTGGGTGCAACTACGGCGGAAGAACTCTTTGCCAACGCCGACCCGGTCGGTAAAGCCATCAAAATCAGTGATGTGCAATACACAGTCATCGGCGTTTTGCAAGCCAAAGGCTCCTCCGGTTTTGACGACCAGGATGACCTCGTTCTGATTCCATTGGAGACGGGCTACCTCAAACTCTTTGGCAGCAACGCCCTCCGCAACGGCGAAAAAATCGTCAGCGCCATTGCCGTTTCCGCCAGCTCCGCCGAGACGGTGGATTCGGTCTCCTCCCAAATCACCTTTGTCATGCGCCGTCAGCATGACCTGGAGATAGACGAAGAGGACGATTTCCGCGTTTCCAACCAGGCAGAAATGCTGGAAACCCTCAGCAGCGTCTCCAGCACCCTCACCCCCTTTCTCGGCGCGATTGCCGCCATCTCGCTTTTGGTGGGCGGAATTGGGATTATGAACATCACCCTCGTTTCGGTCAGCGAGCGCACCCGCGAGATTGGTCTGCGGAAGGCGGTGGGCGCACGCAAGAACCACATTCTGCTCCAGTTTTTGGTGGAAACGATGACCCTCAGCATCATCGGCGGCGTATTGGGGATACTGCTCGGAATCGGAATCGCCAGCCTTGTCACCGCCCTGGGGCTGATAACCGCGCAAGTCTCCCTCTCCTCCATCCTGCTCTCCTTCTTCTTCTCTTTAGCAATTGGCGTGTTCTTTGGCATTTACCCCGCCTATCGCGCCGCCAACCTGCACCCCATGGAAGCCCTGCGCTCGGAATAAACAATCCCCTTCACCCCTTTACACTATCTTCATAAAAGATTAATCCTACCTTCATGGTAGGATTTTATATTTCCTGCCACAGAACCCACCCGCAGGAGCAAAACAAATGATGAAGAAGTCACCCTCCAACAAACGCAATGTTCTCTTTTTTGGCATTTTCGCCCTCGTCCTCGCCCTGGCAGGCGGCGGATACTTTTGGTATCAAACCTCCCTCGCCGCTGCCACCCCCACCGAAGCCCCCATGCAGACCCCCAAA
>DYNS01000517.1 GCA_020720965.1 Anaerolinea sp.
GTGTGCTTTGGATGGAGGGATTCTTGTCGAGCAACGGTGTCTCGCCCGCTTCGTCCTCCACTCCAACCGCTTTTCCAAGGGGATCAACAAGCGGAGAGTGAACGGCCTAGTCGAATTATGGCTTAATTTACGCCAAGCCGCCAATTTCGCCAGAGATAGAAAATTGCCCCTGACGAAAAGAAATTTTCGGAATGGCTTATGGCTACAGGCAAAAATTGATTACTGGTATCCTAATAAATCCAAGCTCAAGACCTTGCTTCCGTGGAAAAGGTGAACTGCTCGGCAAGGGTTCGAGAATGGCTGTGGGACATCCGTTCCTCCACCCGCTTGGCGGGGGTATTGCAAATCGGCACGAGGGTTGCCACCAGCTTGATTTCTCTCGTGTGGACTCGGTTGCTGCTCCAAGCTCTGGGGACGCAAGTTTTTGGGTTGCTCATGGCGTTTCAGGCTTTCACATCCCTCGGCGGGCTTGGCGAATTGGGTATGGGCGGCGCGGTGGGCTTGCGTGTCGGCCGCGGATTGGCCAATCGGGAATCTGCTGCCTTGCGGGATTTTCTCGCCACCGCCCGCAGCCTGTTTTTGGTCTTGGGTTTGGCAATGTTTGTGGCGGTCGCTTCGCTTTCCGGAGTTCTACCGCAAACCCTCGGCTTTCAAGTTGAGGATGCCACCGGCAGCACGGTGCTCCTGTTTCTGGTTGGTGCCATATCGATGGCGCTGGTATTTCCCACAAGCTACACCAGCAACCTCAACTACGCTTGCGGCAATGTCATTTGGGGTGTCATCCCGGCGTTTCTGCTTTCCCAAGTGGTCTTCGCCTCCCAAGTCGTTCTTGCTCTCGCGGGGTGTCCTCTTTGGGCAGTAGTGCTGCCCCCCGTTTTCTCCTCGCTTTTTCTGCTTTGGTTCGCGCACTGGCAAATCCGCTTGTCCCACCCCGACCTATCCGGGCTGTTTCCACTGCACTGGTGCTGGAAAAATATTCGCGAATTGGGCGGGCAGAGTTTCTGGGTTTATTTGTGTGTTTTGGGAAGTGCCGTTTTCACCTCCACCGACCGTTTGGTCATCAACGCATTTCTCGGTTCCGATTTTGTTCCCTCCTACCAGCTCAACTACAAACTTCCGGAAATCGCTTTCTTTTTGGTAGCCGCGCTCTCCTTCGCCGCCGGTCCCAAACTCGCCGTGTGGCTGGCATCCTCCGATCCTGCCCAGCGAGAATGCGGCACTTGTGAAGTGCTCCGCCTCAACCGTTTCCAAGCCTTTTTTGGTCTCGCTGCAGCCGTTGCTTACTTGTGCGTCAACGATGCCTTCATCCAACTCTGGCTCGGGAAGGATCTCCAAATATCGCCAGCGATCCAGCTCGTCTTTGCCGCAACGCTCGCCCTCACGGCTTCGGCAGATGCCGCCATCCAATCTGCGGGTCGCACGGGGGTTCTTGGCATCCGCTACATCGGCAGTGTCATCGGAATTTCTGGCATCATCAATCTTTCCCTGTCGCTCTGGGCAGGATGGGAGGGCAGCCTTCTCGGCGTCGCCGCTTCCACGGAACTCGCCGCCTGGGGCATCCAACCGGTCACCATCCCCGCGACCAACAGGGCGTAAACCAACGGCGTCTGACGAACCATCCTGGGCT
>DYNS01000518.1 GCA_020720965.1 Anaerolinea sp.
GCGCTTCGAGCGCAATGGCAAAGACGCCTATCCGGCGCTCCGTCAGGCCATGCAAGACCCCGAAATCTGGAAGCAGGACACGGTGCGCTTTGAAATGTTCAAGCGCCTGGGCTACTTCGTCACCGAATCATCCCTGCACAACGCCGAATACAGCGCCTACTTCCTAAAATCGCCCGCGCTGATAGAGAAATTCCAGTCACCGGTTGGGTTTTACGTCCGCCTTTCCGAGGAACATACCGCCCACTTTGACGAAATGTACGAAAGCCTGAAGCGCGGCGACCCGCTGACGCCCAAACCCAGCCCAGAATACGCCCCGCAGATTATTCACGCCATTGAAACCGATTCGCCCCTGAAAATTTATGGCAACGTCCGCAACGACCAGCTCATCACCAACCTGCCCACCGGCTGCTGCGTGGAAGTGCCAACCCTGATTGATAAAACCGGCTTGCACCCCCTGCATGTCGGCGACCTGCCCCCGCACCTGGCAGCCATCAACCGCATCAGCGTCAATGTGCAGGAACTCACCGTCCGCGCCGTGCTGGAAGGCAACCGCGAACATCTCTACCACGCCGCCATGCTCGACCCGCTGGTGATGGCAACCCTAGACCTGGACCAGGTTTGGGCGCTGGTGGATGAATTGATAAGTGGTAAGTGAAGAGTGATAAGTGGTAAGTGATAAGTGGTAAGCCAAAAACTGACCACTGACACTGACACTACCCACTGACACTGACACTACCCACTGACACTGACACTACCCACTGAAACTACCCACTACCCACTGACACTAACCTATGAACATCCTCGTTTTCTCCTCTCACTTTGACGATGAATCCATCGGCTGCGGCGGCGCGATTGCCCGGCATGTGGCAGAAGGCGGCTATGCGGCGGTCGTTTTTATGACTCGCGGCGACACCGGCAACACCACCCCCGGCAAAGAAGCCACCCCAGAGCAAACCGAGCAAATCCGCAAGCGCGAAGCGGACTCAGCCCTCAAAATCCTTGGCGTGCAAGCCCGCGATTACCTCGACCTGCCAGATGGCTTCCTGCAATGGTCGCCGGAAGCCGTCAAAAAAGCCGCCGCCATGATTCGCAAACACCGCCCGCACATCATCTACGCCCCGCACGCTTTGGACGTTCACAACGACCACAAAGCCACCTGGCACATCGTCTTCGATGCCATCCCCCGCGCCGCCTGGAGCGCCTTCCCAGAATTGGGAGAATCCTGGTACTACCGCGAGATAGAACTGCGCGGCTACGAGGTCTACTCCCCCATCGTCCTGCCAGACCTCTACATCGACATCAGCGACCACATCCAGACTAAATCGCAAGCGATTCTTCAATACCACAGCCAAGCCAAAGAAATCTACAATGACGCCGCCCTGGGTCTGAATCGCTTTCGCGGCGCGATGGGCGCAGGCAGCCAATATGCCGAAGCCTACCTGCGCTACAAGGTGGAAACCATCTAACCCACCTGCCCCAATTCTCATCCAGGAGGTGCCTCCCGCGTGATATTCCCGGTTCGACCCCATTCACCCACCCCCGTCTTTTCCATTCAAACCAAGGAGAGAAAGAAATGTCTCAAAAATTATCCCGCCGCGATTTTATGAAGATGCTCGGTCTCGGAGC
>DYNS01000519.1 GCA_020720965.1 Anaerolinea sp.
CCCAAAAATCGCCCAGGTGCAAACCGCGCAGGGCAAGCCATAAAAATAGGACGCTGATGAGCGCCCCAAGTAAAAAGTGCCATTTTTTCATGGGCAAATTGTATCATAAGTGCCAGGCGCGTCTGCCGGGGCGAATTGCTGTATAATTTTCGCAGGTCCTGCCATGCAAATTTGTTACCTTCTCGCCTTTCCAGACACTTCCGCGCCTGCCTCGCCTGTGGCAAAGGCAATTACCGGTCTTAAAGATGCGCCGTACTTTCAGCCGGTGGATGTTCGCATTATCCCTTTGGGCTTGCAAAGCCTGCATGTGGAGGCTGTTTCGGTTACGGTTTTGCGCCAAAGATTGGATGACCGTGTTCAGGTGGTGGAAGCCCGCTTTGAACTGCCCAACGCCCTCAGCGCAGATGGGATTCAGCACCGGCAGCGCATCGAGCGTGGGCTGCGCGAAGCATTTCTGCCCGCTACCTACGCCGAGAACTGGTTATACGAAGAGTACATCGTCCTGCTCCTCAGCCAAATCCCCCAAAGCCCAGATGCCTTCATCGAACAAAACGCCGGAATCCTTGCCCGTTTCATGCGGGCGCAACGCGAGGTCTTTGACACGGCAGAAAGAGATGAAATTCTGCAAAGCCGGGTGCGCTACTCCAAAGACGACCTGACCCTGGTGGATTGGGACGGCGCGGTCATCATCTCCCCTTCCGGCGATTTTCAATCCGACATCGAACTGCTCAAAATTGGCAATTATCAACTGCTGCGTTACCGCATGTTAGACCAATCCATCGAAACCAGCCTGCACGAGATTAACGGGCAATTTAAGGCGAGAGAAAAGTCGCCCTTGCGCCCCGGACCCACCCGCTCTTCTCTGCGCCGCATTGTAAACCTGCGCCTGGAACTGACCCTGGATTTTGAACACACCGACCAAAACCTGCTCCTGATTGGGGACTGGTACACCGCCAAACTCTACCACGCCATCCGAGAAGAGCTGTATTTGGATAACTGGAAAGAAACCATCCGAAACAAGTTAGACACCCTGGAAACCGTCATCCACATCATTCAGGAAAACTTCTCGCTCACCTGGCAGGGGCTCATGGAACAGGTGGAACTGGCAGGTTGGATTATCTTGCTGATTGGCTACTTCATCCTATTCTTTATGGAAATTGGCGTAAGCCACTAAAGGGAGTTTTGATGAACCTCTTGCAACGCCTCACCCAACGCTTTCGCCCCGTTCAGCCCCTGCCCGCAGGGGTACACCACTACCAATCTCCAACAGGAGAAGAGCGCCCCTACCGCCTGCACCTGCGCCTGCAAAAAGACGGCTCCGGGCTATTTATCCTCAACGCCAGCACCGTCATGCACCTCAACCCCACCGCCGCCGAATATGCCTATCACTTTATGCGCGGAACCCCGCCCGCCCAAGCCGCCAGCCAAATTGCGGCGCGCTACCGCATTGGCAAAACCCAGGCACAGGAAGATTATCAGGCATTTGTCGCTCAGTTGGAACATCTCCTGCATAGCCCAGACCTGGACCCGGTCGCTTCCCTCGGCTTCGAGCGGGTAGCCCCCAACAGCGCCGCCCTGAGCGCCCCCCTGCGGCTGGATTGCGCCCTCACCTACCGTCTACCT
>DYNS01000520.1 GCA_020720965.1 Anaerolinea sp.
GGGAAGGTGATTTCGAGGTTTTTTAGCGATGGCGTGCATGGGGATGACCAGAAAGCGCTGGAAGCGGCGAAGGAGTATCATCGCCAAATGGAAAGGGAAGTTCCCGCCGAGCCTCGGCTTCCCATTCGAACTTCTTTGCTGAAAAACAATAAAACAGGCTATAACGGCATCTGCGAGACTTTTGCTCGCACCAAAAAGGGTGAGAAAATCCCTTGCTGGGCGGTAAGTTGGTACACCGCTGCCGAAAAATTACATTGCAAAAAGTTTTATTTTCACGATGAGCAAGAGCGCAGAGAGATGCTAAAGGAAGCCATTCGCTTCCGAAAGGAACGCGAGACGGAAATTTTAAGGAATTGGCAGAAAAAACAACGCAGGAAGGAAACTTCCCCCTAAAAAAGGTCATCCCCCGTTATGCCGGGGGATGACCTTTTTTTGCAAGAGCCGCGTTTGGGGCATCAGCCTTCCTGCGGGGGTTCAAAATTAGTCCGTCCGCGCAGGTAACGCTCCAGGTCTGGGGCGCTGCGGGTATAGGGATGTTCCATCAGGCTGGAGGAAATGAGAAAATCGGCGGTGCTGCGGTTGGATGCGGTGGGGATGTTGTACAGGACCGCCAGGCGCAGCAGGGCTTTCACATCGGGGTCGTGGGGTTGGGGTTGCAGAGGGTCCCAAAAGAAAATGAGAAAGTCAATCTCCCCTTCGGCAATTTTTGCGCCAATTTGCTGGTCGCCGCCCAGGGGTCCGCTCATATACTGGGTAATGGGCAGTTCCAACTCTCGCTCTAAAAGAGCGCCGGTTGTACCCGTGCCAAAAAGGTGATGCCTTGCCAATGTACCGCGATTGAATCGCGCCCATTCCAGCAGGTCTTGTTTTTTGTTGTCGTGTGCCACCAGGGCAATCCGTTTTTTGATGGCGATGGGGCGCAGAGTGTTTTGCATGGTTTTTCCTTTGAGAAGAAAAGAGCCTCCTCACAGGGAGAAGGCTCCGGGGTTTGCTTAGGGCTGCGGGGTTTCTCCGGGGGCTACGCCTTGCCAGGAGAATACCCTGGGGGTGGATTCGGCTCCGGCGGTGTCCCATACTGGTTGCCCTTGCTCATCGCTGCCGGTTTGACGCATGGGTACAACCCACCAGCGGAAAACGTGCGGCGCAGAGTCTTTGGGGCGGAAGGAAGAGGGGATGACGTATTTGGTGTCTTTGACATAATCCACCAACCGGCGACCTTCGCCCTCGGTTACGTCTTCCACAATAATCATGTAGGATTCGTTGTCTCGCAGGGTTCCGATGGATGCCCATTGCAGGGCGATGTTGTCGTTTGCCAGGGTGAAGGAGGCGCCATCCGGCGGCAGGAGCAGGTTGGCGGCGGGGTAGGGCGGCGGAATGGTGGGGGTGGGAGTTGGTCCGGGAGTGGGGGCGCGTTCACACAGCGGAACCCGCAGGCTCATCCCCAAAAAGACGGTATCGGTGCTGAGGCTGTTGTATGATTTGATGGCATCTGCTGGAACCTGGTAGTTGGCAGCGATGCTGGAGAGGGTGTCGTTTTCCTGCACGGTGATGATGACGGTTTCGCAGGCTGCCAGGGTTGCCTGGAAGGCATCCAGGGTGGAGGTGGCGGCGGGCGGCGGGGTG
>DYNS01000195.1 GCA_020720965.1 Anaerolinea sp.
ACGGCGACTTCTGGCAGGGTGGGGAAGTAATCCACTTTGCCCATGAAGGAGGGAACGTAGGTGAGGGGGTCGGCGTGTTTGATGGCAAACCAACTGACGTTGAAGCGCCCAAACATCAGCCCACCCACTACGAACAACCCGCCAATGAAGAGACTGTTGGGGTTCTCGCGCACTTTCTTTTGCGAGAAGAGAACAATGGGGATGACGGAGCCGAGCAAAATTTCAGCCCAAAAGAGAAGGCTCATCCAACCGCTGGTGAAGAGCAGGTGCAGGCTGCCTGCCAGCGCCAATTGGGTAAAGCGGATGATGAGGTACAGCGCCAGGACAAAGACATCTGCCAATGCCAGTTTTTTGAGCAAGTGAGTTTCTAACCCCAAGCCAAAGGCGCGGGAACTGAGGGTGGATTCTACGATAATCATGCCCAAGCCCACGTTCACCGCCGAGACGAAGAATAGCACCGGAAGAAGGGGAGTCCACCAGAGCGGGTGCAGTTTGTAGGGTTGAATGATGAGCATGGAGCCGAGGGAAGATTGGTGCAGGGTGGAAAGCACAACCCCAAAGATGACAAAGGGGAAGGAGTATTTGTGGATGGTGTGGGCGATTTTGTTTTGCTTAATGCCTTCCAACAGCACCGGCGAGAATTCGATTGCCAGGACGGTGGTGTAGAGCATGACACAGATGCCGATTTCAAACAGGATGGAGGTGTGATTTTGGTAAATCATCATGTGCCAGATGCGGAGGGGCTGACCGAGGTCTACCAGCAGGGCAATGACGACCATGATGTAGCCGAGGAAGCCTGTAAGGATGGAGGGGCGTACCAGGGGGCGAAATTCTTTCAGGTCAAAAATTTCCACCGCCGCCACAATGGTAAACGCGCCCGCGCCCAAAGCCACACCACAGTAGAGGTCGAAACTAATCCAAAAGCCCCAGGGGTAGGCGTTGCTCAGGTCGCTGACTGCGCCAATGCCAAAGGCGAAGCGTGCCAGGGCGGAGGCGACTCCGACTACGATGAAGGCTATCATCACCCACATGGCGGGGGTGATGGGGATGGGGAAGCGGCGCAGTTTGTCGTCCAGTTGCAGGTTCAGTTTCATTCTTTTGCCTCCGTGTGGGGTTTTTCGGGGCTGGCGTTTTCTTTTTGCTTGCTGATGACGCGGGAAACTCCGGCAACTGCGGTGAGTACGCCCGCCCAGGCAACCGCAAAGGGGATGGTTCCTTCCATAATGGCTTCGGTGGTTTCGTTAATGGGGTGTTCATCCATTTCTGGCAAGCCCAGGTCGCGGAAGGGGACGTGGGAAAGGACAAGGTAGGATGTGCCGCCTTTTTCAAATTCGCCGTAAACGTGGTCTATGTATTTGCCGGGGTGGGCGGCGATGCGCTCGTGGGCTTTCTTCAGCAGTTCTTCGCGCTCGCCGTATTCCAGGGCATCGGTGGGGCAGGTGGCAACGCAGGCAGGTTCATCGCCGTTATAGATGCGCTGAGGACAGAAGGTGCATTTGTCGATGAAAGCGCCGTCTACAATGCCTTTGTCGTAGTCAAAGTGCGGCACGCCAAAGGCGCAAGCATTCATGCAGTAACGGCAGCCGATGCAAAGGTCCGGGTTGTAGGAGACGGGTCCATCTGCGGCTTTGCTGTATGCGCCAACCGGGCAGGCAGACATGCAGTCCGGGTGAACGCAGTGCATACAGTGGGCGACCATGGTGGAGCGTTGCAGGGTGGGGAATTCTCCGGTAACGCCCACGCCTGCCACCCAGATGCGGGTTTTGTCCATGGGGATGTTGTTTTCCACGCTGCAAGCCACCATGCAGGCGCGGCAGTCGATGCAGCGGGTCGCGTCAAAGAGATAGGCTTTGTGTTGAATGGTGTCGGTCATTTTTTTACCTATGCCTTCTGTACCGTTACAAAAGTTTGGCTAAGCGCCTGCCCACCGCTGATGGGGTCGGTGTAGGTGACATGCAGGACAGAGTCGCTTGCGCCCACGCCGAAGGCGGTGGTGAGACCTTTGGAAATATGCCCATAGCCGGGAGTCATGTACACACAGTCCGGGCGAATGGCTTCGGTGGCGAGCAGTTGCACATGGGCTTTTCCCACCGGGCTGGTGACGAGAACCCAATCGGCATCTTGCAGCCCGCGTGCGGCGGCGGTTTTGGCGTTCATCCACAGGCGCGGCTCGTCTGAATATTTGTGGAGCAGTTGGTTATTTTGGGTTCCAAATTGGGTGTGCTGGGCAACTTTGCCGGTCAGCAGGTAAAATTCGCCTTCGGCGGGCATGGGCGGCTCTTCCCAGGTGGGCCAGGGCGAGAACCCGGCATTTTTAAGGGTTTCGGAATAGACCTCAATTTTGCCGGAGGGGGTGTTGAAGGTGAATTCGCTGCCGCTGTGTTCTTCTTCCGGCATTTCGGCGTAACCTTTGGCTTTTACTTCTTCCAAAGTCACACCCAGGGGGGCAAGTTGCTGGCGCAAGTAGTCTTCTTCATCCGCGTATTGGAAGAAATCTCCCAAGCCCAGGCGCTCACCTAGTTGCTTATAAATCCACAAGGCGGATTTGGCTTCGCCCTGCGGCTCGATGACAGGTTGCCGTAAAAAGGCTTTTCCGCCCACCGGAAGGAGGGGGTCGTAGCGTTCCAGGTAGGAGGCTTCCGGCAGGATGACATCCGAGAACCAGGCGGTATCGTTCATCACAATATCCACCGTCACGATGAAATCCATCTTCTCGAAGGCTTGCAAGGTTTTGTTGCGGTCTGGCAGGGAGGCAACCGGGTTTTGGCGGGAGATGAACCAGCCATGCGCCTGATACGGCTCCCCGCTGACGATGGAGTCGCGCAGATGCTGAAAAACGCCCAGTTTGAGCGGAACAAGCGGGTACATCCAGGGAGCGCCATCCAACCGCAGCGCGGATACGCGGGGGTAGGGCGGCTGCGGCGGAGCGCCCAAGCCCGCGCCTTCGGCGGCGACCTCGGTGGAAAGACAGCCGCCGGGGCTCATCACCGTGCCGCTGAGGGCGTTGAGGGTGGCAATGGCGCGTTCTGTTTGGAAGGAGTTGATGAAGTTGGAGGTGCGCCAGCCGGGGTGCGCCATGGCGTTATGTTTGGCGGCGGCGTATTCGCGGGCAATCCGCTCTATGGTGGCGGCAGGCACACCGGTAATCTGCTCTGCCCAGGCGGGGGTGTAACGCTGCATGGCGGTGGGGAGTTCGTCACAACCTTGCACGTATTTTTCGACAAATTCGCAATCTGCCAGTTTGTTTTGGGTGATGACGTTAATCATCGCCAGCAGGAAGGCGGAGTCGGTTCCGGGGCGAATGGGAATCCATTCGGTGGCTTTGGAGGCAGTTTTGGTGTAGCGCGGGTCCAGGTAGACCAGTTTTGCGCCCCGGTCTAAAGCCCGCGAGAGTTCGCCCGTTTCGGAGGTGGAAATTGCCTCCATCATATTGCGCCCAATCATCAGAATATATTCGGCGTTTTCGTAGTTGCGCGCCGGTTCTTCCACGCCGTAGGTCAGCAGGAAGGCGGTAATCATGGCGTTGAAGCAGAGGCTGCGCTGTGTGCCGTAGTTGGGCGAGCCGTAGGCATACAGCAGGTTTTCAAACTGCACCTGGCTCAGGTTGTGGGTGGAGGAAAAGACCATTGCCTCCGGTCCGTATTTGTCTTTAATCTCCTTCATTTTGCTGGCGACTAAATCCAACGCTTCGTCCCAGGATGCTTTGCGGAAAAGCCCTTCGCCACGTTTACCAACCCGGATGAGGGGGGTGAGAACCCGGTCGGGGTCGTAGGTGTTCATCAGCCCGGATTGCCCACGCGGGCAGAGGTTTCCGCGTGAGTGGGGATGTTCCGGGTTGCCATCCAGTTTTACAACGCGCCCGTCTTTAATTTTGGCAATGAGTCCGCAGCGCCACACGCACATTTCGCACATGCTGGAGATGTAGCCATCGCCATCGGCGTTGAGATGCCCGGCTTCTTTGGCGGCTTGGGCTACCGGCGCAGGCAGAATTTGCCCCACCGCCAGCGCCGCTCCTGCCGCGCCACCCAGTTTTAGAAAATCTCTTCGAGAGAGGGTATTGGTCATAAGGTTTGCTCCTTGTTGGTGAGTGGCGAGTGATAGGTTCTACCGCTTGCCACTTACCATTTTTTACTGCGCTTTGCGCTGCCAGCCAGCCCGGTCGATGAGGTAAAAGAGCAGGAAGGAAATGAGCGTAAACAGGGTGATGAAGAGGAAGGGGTCTACGTTCCAGGCATCCGGAATGACAATGTTGCCGTAGTTGGCGATGGCGGAGATGGCGGGGAAGACCTGGTCGTAGGTCAGCCCGTAAATGACCGCGCCGGTCAGGAATCCCAGCAAACCGGGGACAATGTAGTCCATTTTGCCTTCGCCCGCGCCCGCCGCACAAGTGCCGGGGCAGTAACCGCTGAGCGCCATGCCCACTCCAAAGATAAGCCCGCCCACAATGTTGCCCACAATGTAAGTGCCCGGCACGTTGGGAAAGGTGACAAGGTTGAGGGCGCGCAAAATGTACAAACCGCTCATCGAGACAACCAGAGCGGTCATCATAAATTGTAGAACCGCCATATCCGTAAAGCGGAAGACGTTCACAATTTTGTTGTATTTGGTTAGCCCGGCTTTGTTAAGGGCAAAGCCAAAAAACACGCCTAAAACGAGGGCGATAATCATGTTGGTCATCTTAGTACCTCTCTCGGTAAATAATCAGGGCGGTGACAATGCCGGAGGCAAACATGCCCATAATGAAGAGAAAAGCGGAGGGGGCAAGCAGCATCCCGCCAGAGATGGCAAGCCCACTGGTGCAACCGCCTGCAATCCCGGCGGCATATTCCAGCACAATGGCGCCCACAAAGGCAACCAGCCAACGCTTCCAGGTTTGGGGTCCAAAAATGCGCTTCCATTGCTCATCACTGTTGGCAGAGTCTTTTTTGCCCCACTTCAGGGTTCCGCTGCTCGCCGCGCCCACCAGCCCGCCAAAAAAGAGACCCACGACCAGCATAACGCCGTAAGTGATGCCGGGCGGCATGATAAAGTTGAAATACATATTGTCGAACAAAGCCGGGGCAAGGGCTTTGCCAATCAGCCCGGCAATGTTTTCAAACGCACCGCTCGCGCCCAGCAGGCTATTGCTCGCCCACACAGCCGCAATCCCCACCAAACCCAGCAAAGTTCCCGCCACATAAGGCGACCAGGTTTCTTTGCGAATATAGTTCAGAATGAATTTCATGGCTTACTCCTCGTTCTTCTCGTCCGAAACGACTGCATCCATCAGCCCCAGCACTTTTTCGGCTTTGGGGTTGGCTAACACGCTCTTCAGGGCTTTACGGCTGCCGGGTTTCAGGCTGCTCAAAGCGGGCAGCATCTCCACCACATCCGCCGGATATTCGCCCTCGGCTTTGGCAACTTCGCCAAAGGTCAGTTTCATCAACTTTTCGCGGCTCATCACAAACCCGCCGCCGCCGACTGCCACCAAGCCAATCATGCCCAGCAAAATGGCGTTGCCCCAGTTGAAAGGCGTTTTGCCCAACACAATTTCTTCGTAGCGGGCAACATAATTAACCAGGTTGGGGTCGTCATAGTCAATGGCGGTGGATGCCGGGGCAGATGCCGCCGGAGCGGATGCGGCAACCGCCGCCGATTCTCCTGCCGGAGCCGCCGCGCCACCCGACCCGGAGCCAATTTCCACACCCAGGGCAGTGGCATACACCTGAGCGCGTTCCGTCAAATCGTTGGGGTGACACTGTAAACAAGATGCTTCCACATCCTCCAACGGAGCCGCCATCCCGGCGTGCGCCTCGGCTTTGTCTTTTGCCTGGTTGTTCCCGGCGTGGCAGATGTAGCAGAAATCGCCAAAGGCGTGGGCGGTGTGCCAGGAGGTGCCATCGTTATTCACGGGCATTTCTCCCT
>DYNS01000521.1 GCA_020720965.1 Anaerolinea sp.
TTGTGCTCGCTTGCAGCATCAACTTCCTTTGGTAGGTAGCAACTTAGGTTAATTACCAATCGGCAGGACGCCGACAGGTTGAATCTTTCCCGTCAGCACGTCCAGCAGGGCTTCGCGGCTGGGCGGGTTAAAGCCGTAGGTCACCAGCACGGTCACGCGGTCGGGCAGGAGCGCCATGTCATATGGGTTGCGGAAGGCAATCACCAGCAGCGGGCAGCCCGCTTTTTCCAATTCCTGTACCAGCGTTAACTGCTGCGGATTTTTCTCCAAATCGTGAACGGGGAAGATGACCGTGCGCCCGTCACTGGCGGCGTGCAGTACATTGGCAATTTGGGCGGCGGAGGGTTGCGCGTCCACTTCCAAAACAGTTCCGCCGAGGAAGGAGGTTAATCCGCGCAGGGCGGTGGGTTCTACCACTCGCGCGTTTGCTTGCAGTGGAATGAGGTCTTGCGGGGCGCGAATGAGTGTGATGGCTTGTTGGGCGAGCGAGCGGGACAGGGCGATGTGTTCCGCCGTTTTGACCGTGCCAACTTTGACCTGGGCTGGGTTCAAAATCCCAAACATTTCCTTCGCCTTGAGAATGCGCCGCACCGAATCATCCAACTGCTGCTCAGAGATTTTGCCATTCCGCATGGCTTGCACAAGGTTGGCAAAGGATTCGCGGTGCATGGCGTGGTCGCGGTTGAAGAGCAGCAAATCTGCGCCAGCCGCCAGCGCCAGCGGAGCGCCAATCGGCGGAGGTGTGCCGTTGGCAGCCAGTGCGCCCATTTCGAGCGAGTCGGTCACAATCAATCCATCGTAGCCGAGTTCTTCGCGCAGAAGCCCGGTCAATGTGGGGCGCGAGAGAGTGGCAGACATGCCGGGCGTGGGGTCTATGGCGGGGAAGGTGACGTGCGCCGTCATCATGCCTGCCATGTTTGCTTCAATTGCGGCGCGGAAGGGGGCAAGTTCAATCTGGTCGAGGCGGGCGCGGTCATGCGGGACGAGCGGCAGGTCAATGTGCGAATCCACACTGGTATCGCCGTGACCGGGGAAGTGTTTGCCAAATGCCAGCACGCCATTTTCCTGCAAGCCCTGGGCGTAGGTTAACCCATATTCAACAACTTTGGCGGGGTCAGAACTAAACGAGCGGATGCCGATGACGGGGTTGGACGGGTTGTTGTTCACGTCCAGGTCGGGGGCGAAATCCACATTGATGCCGACTGCGAGCATTTCCTGTGCCATTGCCGCCGCCATTTTGCGCGCATTTTGTGGGTCGCCTGTGGCGGTCAGCGCCATGGCGGAGGGGAATTCGGTGAAGCCTTTGTTTTCGGTCAGGCGGGCGACGGTTCCGCCTTCCTGGTCTATGGCGATGAACAAGCCAGGACTGCCGCTTGCAAGGGCAATGCTTTGCAGTTCGTTGGTCAGCGCGGCAACTTGCGCGGGCGATTCGACGTTGCGGGCGAATAAAATCACGCCGCCGATATGTTGTTCGGTAATTACGCAGCGCAGGTCATCATCAACGATGGTACCATCGAAGCCGATAATCATGGTCTGCCCGATTTTTTGTTCGAGGGTCATGTTTTCTTCAGAGAGTGTTTGGGACATGGGGGGTTTGCCTGGGGTGGCAACCCGCTCCAA
>DYNS01000196.1 GCA_020720965.1 Anaerolinea sp.
GGTGATGAGGTGATAGCCATACTCGCCTTCGTGGTAACGGTTGCGTAGCGCGACCTGGCTTTCAAAGGCGTACACGCCGCTGAGGGTGACAGCGCGGTATTCCTGGTCTTGCAGCCCATCCTGAGCGGCTTGTAAGACCAGGGGAGGCAGGACGGTGTTTTGCAGGTAAGTCGCATTGAAGGCGCGGCGCTGTTCCAGCCGGTCTAACTGCCAGATGCCCAATCGGATGCAGACTGCGGTTCCGAGGAGTACCAGCAGGGTGGTGAGAATCCATTTTCGGCTGAGCGCCGCGCCGAGGAGTTTCATGCGGCGGCTGCCTTTTCCTTCTTTTCCAGGGGCCAGACCAAAATGCTGTATAAGCCCAACAGCCCGCCCAGGGGCAGCCCGGCGAAGAGGGTGGCGAAGAGGCGGGTTTCCCAGGTAACGGGTTCGCGCACGTCCAAGCCAAAGTAGTTATCAGGTTGAAAGGAACAGGAGTAGGTGAACTGCGCCGCATCGTTGAGGGTGAGGCTGGCAGAGGCGTTGGCGGGGATGAAGAGGGGACCGAGTTGGTGGTCAGCGGTATCACGGTTGCGGACGATGAGGGTATCGCCGCTGACGAAAACCATGCCATCCGGGATGGAGGGGCTGGCTTCGCCCCTGGCAACCCGTTCCGCTGTCCCGGCGGGGATAATCAGTTCCATATCACGCGGGGCGCGCCCGGCTTCGCTTTTGAGGAAGAGGAAACTGCCCTCGTTGACAAAAAGGGAGAGCAAAATCCCTACCGCGAGAGAAAGCAAAACGCGCCGAAAGATTTTCTGTCTCATGCCGGTTTATAACGCTCTGCCCATGAGGTACAGGGCGGGGTAGAAGAAAATCCAGACGACATCTACAAAGTGCCAGTACACGGCGGCGGCTTCCACTGCCCAATGTTTTTCCGGGGTGTAAATGCCGCGTGCGCCGTTCCGAAGGATGACGAGCAAGAAGAGCAGACCGGTGAGAACATGGAAGGCGTGCATCCCGGTCATCATGTAAAAGACGGCTCCGGCGGCGCTGACATCCGGGGTTAAGCCTTCGTGGGCGGCAGTGGGCCACTCCACAAACACTACGCCGATGAGGAAGCCTAATCCGAGCAGAAAGGTGAGGGCGGTGCTGAGGAGGAAGCCTTTTTTATCCCCCATTGCCATTTGCTTTTCGCCCCGATTCATGAAGTAGGAGGAGATGAGCAAAACGGCGGTGACGATGAGCCCCAGATTTTGGTTGAGGTGAGGGCGAGTAAAGCCGAGCAGGTTGAAGCGGGCAACCAGCAAACCGGCAAAGAGGAAGGCATCCGAAAGCAGGAAGAGCCAAAGCCCCAGGCGGTTGGTTGCCAACTTCCAGGCAAAGGATTGATGGTCGTGTTCGTCATCTTCTTCCGCCAGCTTGCCAATATGCATGTAGTAATACAGCACCAACCCGGCTTTGATAAGGGCGACCAAAGTGAGCAGCAGGATGGAGGCGTTGGTAATGGCGATGAAAAATTCCACCGCCGTTAGAAATGCCAGGGCAACGAAGATGACCAAGCCCTGAAAAAGCGAATCGGCGTGATGTTGTTTGTCGGTCACGGGAGAATTTCCTTCCAAAATTACATTTTGACGTAGGTGGAACCAGCCAAGCCGTAGTCGTAGGGTTCGCCAACGACTTCAAATTCGCGGTCGTAGTTATGGGCGGGCATGGGAGAGGCAACCTGCCATTCCGGGGAGCGGGAGTTCCAGACGTTGCCGGTTTCGGTTTGGGGGCTTTTGAGGGTCTTGTAGACGTTGTAGAAGAAGATGAGCACGGCGGTCGCAATGAGATAGGCGGAGATGGTCATGGCGAATTGCCACCAATCAAAATTGAGGGCAGGGTCGTAATCCGCAATGCGGCGGCGCATCCCCAACAAGCCGACTCGCATCATGAAGAGGGTCAGCACCAGGAAGGAGGGAGTCATCAGCCAGAAGTGCCATTTGCCCAGGGTTTCGTTAAGGCGTTTGCCGGTGGCTTTGGGGAACCAGTAATACAGGGCGGCGAAGAAGGGGAAGATGTAGCCACCAAACATGGTATCGTGAAAGTGCCCTACGATGAAGTAGGTGTCGTGCAGGTGCAGGTCTGTCGAAACGGTGGCGTTGGGGGGTCCAGAAAGACCGCCGAGCAGGAAAACCACAATGCCGCCCAGGATGAAAAGCATGGGGGTGGGGGTTTCTATCTTGCCTTTCCACAAAGTCGCCACCCAGGAGAAGAATTTAACCCCGGTGGGGATGGCAACCAGTAAGGTGCTGTACATGAAAGGCACGCGCAAGTATTCGTTCATGCCGGAGGTGAACATGTGATGCGCCCAGACGAGGAAGCCTACCAGGGCGATGCCGATGGAGGAGAGGGCTATCCAACGGTAGCCAAAGAGAGGCTTGCGGGCGAAGACCGGCAGCAGTTCCGAGATAACGCCCAAGCCCGGTAGGATGAAGACGTACACAACCGGGTGGGAGTAAAACCAAAAGAGGTGCTGAAAAAGAATCGGGTTGCCGCCTTTGGCGACATCGAAGAAGGGCATTCCCAACAGGCGTTGGAACATGGCGAGTTGGAAGGCAAGCCCAATCATCTGCGTAGCGGTGAGGGAGATAATGGAGGTGGCGATTGCCGCCCAGACGAAGATGGGCATCCGAAAGGCATTCATGCCCCGCGCCCGCATCCGCAAAACGGTGACGATGAGGTTGAGTGCGCCGAGAATGGAAGACCAGCCCGCCACCCATACGCCGAGGTAGAACATCTGCATCCCCAGCGGGGCGCGGGTGGAAAGGGGCGGATAGCCGGTCCAACCGGTGTCGAAGCCGCCAAAGCCGAGGCTGGAGAGGAGCAGCACGGCGGCGGGGATGGAAATCCAGTAAGAGAAGGCGTTCATGCGCGGGAACGCCATATCCTTCGCGCCGATGAGGAGGGGAACCAGGTAGTTGATAACCCCGGCAATGCCGAGCAGGATGGAGACAATCATCACCATGCCGTGCAGGGACATGAGGGTGTTGTAAAGGTTGAGGGAGATGACATCCAGCCCCGCCTGCGCCAGTTCCAGGCGAAAGATGAGGGCGAATAAGCCGCCCACGCTCAACATCAGCAGGGAGGTGGCGGTGTATTGAATGCCGATGACCTTGTGGTCGAGGGAAACGCCGAAGTAGTCCTTGAGGGTGGCTTCTTCGGGGTGATGGTCGTGGACGGGTTCGCCCAGGGCGTATTTCCACCAGTCGGTGAGAGCGCCTACCCCCGCCATAAAGGCGATGGCGCCCGCCAGCCCGCCAAAGACCCAGGCTGGTTCGGTGAAGCCAAACGTGCCGGTGTTGAAAAGTTCCATCCCCAGCAGGGCGCGAATGAGGGTGACAAAAGCCGCGCCGCCCAAAGTGCCAAGCACCTGAAACACAAGTCCGCGCACAATGCCGGTGTAGCCGATGAGACCGTAGAAAAAGCCCAGAGTCCCCAGCAGGAAGCCCAACATCCAGGAGGGAACATCCGTCAGGAAGGCGGTTTGAAACTCGCCGGAGGTAAGAACATGCGCCAGCACGCCCAAAGCCGTGCCAAGCGCCGTTCCGACCAGTAAAAAGAGCATGGCGCGGGAAAAACTACCCGAAGAGGCTTGCTTCATAAAAATTCGTCTCCTACTTTGTAAGGGTCTTGATAAAGGCAATCAGGTCTGCAATTTGCCCATCTTTAAGGTAACTAAAGTTCGGCATGGCGTTTTGCGGAAAACCAAGGTGGACTTTGGCATTGGGGTTACGAATCGACTCGGTGATGTAGGCATCGTCTCCCAGGACGCTGGAACCATCTGCCAGGGCAACCTGAGAGCCGTACAGCCCCAACCAGGAGGGTCCAATGCCCTTGCTGCCATCCAGCGAGTGACAGGCTTTACAGCCCGATTCGTTATAGAGTTTCTCGCCGCGTTTGGGGTCGGGGTTGGCGAGGGCGGCAATTGCCTCCGCCTCGGCGAGGGCGGTTTGCTCCTTCACCCAGGTATCGTACTCTTCCTGGCTCACGACCTTGATGGGCGATTCCATGTAAGCGTGCGAAGCCCCGCAGATTTCGGCGCAGCGCACCTTGTAATCCCCGATGAGGGTGGGAGTGATGCGATATTCGGTGATGCGCCCCGGCATCAGGTCTTGCTTTACGCGGAATTCCGGCACCCAAAAGGAGTGCAGCACATCCGCCGATTCCATCAACAAAAGGGCTTGACGATTCACCGGCAGGTACAGGGTATTGGAAACAAACCCCTGCGGATACTCAAAGCGCCACGACCACTGAAAACCCACGACCTTAATCTCTTCCACCTGCGCCGCCGGAGCGCGGACCTTTGCCAGGTTATCCGCGCCGATTAAGCCGAGGGCAATCACAATCACCAGCGGCATCACCGTCCAGGTTACTTCCAGCCCGGTGTGCCCTTCAATATGCTCCCCATCGGTGCTATCGCCTTTTTTGCGGCGGAATAACACCAGGCTGTAAAACATGGGAACCATAATGAGGGCGAAGAAGAAGGCAATCAGTTTCACCTGCAAATCAAAAAGCCAGTCAATGGGGCTGGCTTGGGCGGCGGCGGCGACTGGCATCAGCCCCAGCGCGTTGAGACCCAGGTAAGTGAGCGCTGCCACCACCACAACCAGAACTGCCATCAGAACATAGTGACGCATATTTTGCATAAACACAGTCTCCTAAAGCAAAAATCGAAATGAAGCCGTTATTCTTTCCAGGGGTTTGTCAGCCAGTCCTCGGCTTGCGCCGGGGTGAGCGATTTTCGGTCATATACCACCACATGACCGGACTCTTGCAGAGAAACGAGCATGACCTGCATCGGCGATTCACCGCTCATAAAGGTATTCAAAAACACCTCACGGTTAATCGTCTTGTCGTCGTAATCCACAATCACCAGGTCGGGAGAATGTTTCTCCAGAGCGGCAAAGGCATCTTGCAGGGTGCTGGGCATTGCCACAATAAAAGCCCGGTTTTGCCAGCGTTCTGCATATACCTTACGCAACCCCTCGCGGAACAAAGGATTGGCAGAGACAATTAACACTTGTCGAAGGCGGGAAAGCGTTTCTGGCATCATTAATCTCATTCGGCAGGCATGTAAGGAATAAAGAGTAATTTACCAAATTTTCTCTCATTTGTCATTAATGCAAAACCAACACAGGGGGGATTTCAAAAAGACAAGCGGGTGATTTCGCAATCACCCGCTTGTTTAGAGCAGTTCCAGCTGCGCCGCTCTTGCCACCGCCTCGGCGCGATTATTCACTTCCATCTTTTCCAAAATATGCCGGATGTGCGTTTTTACCGTATTTTCGGAAATAAACAGCGCCCCGGCAATTTGGGAGGTCGTCTGCCCCCTGGCAAGGCACTTCAGCACCTCCACCTCCCGCTCACTCAGCAGCCCCCGGCTCTTGTCAGACTGGGAGCGGCGCACCGCCTGAAGGACTTTCGCCGTCACTTCGGGAGAAAGCACCGAATTCCCCGCAAACACCTGGGCAATGGTATGCCGCAACGCTTCCGGTTCGGTGTTTTTAAGGATATATCCGCTCGCCCCCGCCACGATGGCGCTAATCAGGTCGTCATCATTCTGTGAGATGGTGAGCATAATCACCTTTTGGCTGGGTCTCTGTTTCCGAATCGCCGCCAGCGCCTGCAAACCGTCCATGACGGGCATGTTAATATCCAGCAAAACGACATCCGGGGCAGTCGATTCCACCAGAGGCACGGCATCCTTCCCGTTTCCGGCTTCGCCCAACACTTCAAACTCCGGCATCTCTTCCAGCAGGCTCAGCAACCCGCGCCGAAACAAAGCGTGGTCATCCACCAAAACCAGCCGAATTTTGGTCATACTTCCTCCTTGAGGGCGGCAGGCAGGCGTAGAGAAACCACCG
>DYNS01000009.1 GCA_020720965.1 Anaerolinea sp.
TTCGTTGGGCTTCGCCGCCGCTGAGGGAGGCGGCAGAGCGGTGCAGGGTGAGGTAATCTAACCCTACATTGACGAGAAAGCCGAGGCGGGAGGTGATTTCTTTGAGAATCCGGTCTGAGATGGCGCGTTGGCGCGGGGTGAGCGGGCTTTGCTCGGCGGCAAGGGCTTGCGCCCATTCCAGCGATTTTTGGACGTGCCATTCGGTCACGTCCAGGATGTTGGCATCCGCTACGGTGACGGCGAGGGCTTCGGGGCGCAGGCGTTTGCCCAGGCAGGTGGGGCAGGGGCGGTCGGTCATGTATTCGCTAATTTTGGCGCGGATATATTCCGAGTTGGTTTCGCGGTAACGCCTCTCCAGGTTGCCCAGAATGCCTTCAAAGGCAGCGTCAAAGTTGGCGGTGCGCCCCTCACGGTTACGGTAGTGAACGCGGACTCGCTCGCCCTTGGTGCCGCGCAGGACGATTTCCTGTTGTTCGGCGGGGAGTTGCCTAAAGGGTTTGTTGAGGTCGATGTGGTAGTGATGCGCCATCGCTTCCAGCATTTGCCAGTAGTAACCGCCGCCAGTTTCCTCGCGGACGTTACTCCATTCCATCCCTATCAGCGCCCCATCCGAGAGAGATTTTTCCGGGTCGATGACGCGGGTGGGGTCAATTTCCAGTTTGGAGCCAAGCCCCTGACAATCTGGGCAGGCGCCTTGCGGGGTGTTAAAGGAGAAGGTGCGCGGCTCAATCTCGCCCAGCGAAATGCCGTGTTCCGGGCAGGAGAGATGTTCGGAGAAGTGCAGGTCGCTAGTCTGATAGTCGCTAGTCGGATAGTCGTTAGTCTGGTAGTCGCTGGCAATAGGACTACTAGACTGAAGACTACGAGACTGACGACTCACCGTCACATAGCCTTCGCCAAATTTGAGGGCGGTTTCCACCGAATCGGTGAGGCGGGTGCGGGCTTGCTGCTCTTCTTCCGGGTTTTCGGGGCGGGAGATGACGAGGCGGTCCACCACTGCTTCGATATTGTGCTGTTTGTAGCGCTCCAGGTTGATATCATCATCCAGGTTTAGAAGGGTTCCATCCACCCGTACCCGTACAAACCCGGCTTTGCGGATTTCTTCAAACACGTTCTGATACGTTCCCTTGCGCCCGCGCACAATCGGCGCAAGGACGAGGATGCGAGTCCCGGCTGGCAGGGCTTCCAGGGCTTCCACAATCTCCTGCGCCGATTGTTTCACCACCTCCCGCCCGCAGACGGGGCAGTGCGGCACGCCCACGCGGGCAAAGAGCAGGCGCAGGTAGTCGTAAATTTCGGTCACAGTGCCAACCGTAGAGCGTGGGTTGTGGCTGGTGGATTTCTGGTCTATGGAAACCGCCGGAGAAAGACCGTCAATATAGTCCACGTCCGGCTTGTCCATTTGCCCAATGAACTGCCGGGCGTAGGCGGAGAGCGACTCGACATACCGGCGCTGCCCCTCTGCAGAGATGGTATCAAAGGCGAGGGAAGATTTTCCAGAACCGGAAAGCCCGGTGAGAACGACCAACTTGTCGCGGGGGATTTCTACCGTGATGTTTTTAAGGTTATGCTGACGGGCACCAACAACACGAATGACATTTTGAGACATGGAAACCTCGGAGACGAACAAAACGAAAGGCAAAAGAGGGGAGGGACAAATAAAAAGCGGGCGTAGTATAGCACAAATGTTTTAGACAATTTGCAAAAACGGCTGTTATACTAAGCAACTCATGTGGGCTGACAGGGTTAAGTTTTACACCTGTCAGGTTATTTTTTTACCGAGGCAGACTCATGGAACAAAACGATGAAGAAATCCTCGCGCAGGCTTCGCAAGGCGAAATGGATGCCTTTGGCGCGTTATACGAACGCTATGTAGACCGCATCTTCAACTACATCTACTACCGCACCGGCAACGCCAGCGATGCCGAAGATTTGACCGCCCGCGTTTTTCAGCGTGCCATGAAACACATCACCAACTACACCGATAGAGGCGTGCCTTTCTCTGCCTGGCTCTACCGCATTGCCCATAACCTGGTTGCCAACTGGCACCGGGACCGCAGCCGCAAACAGGAAATTCCCCTCTCGGAGGCGCCCCTGGTCGCCAAAGAAGAACACCCGGAGCGCAGCCTGGTCAATAGTCAGCAGCAAGAATCGCTGCTGCGGCTCATCCGCTCTTTGCCCGCCGAGCGCCAGACCCTGCTCATCCTCAAGTTCGTGGAACACCTCTCCAACGCCGAAATTGGAGAAATTATGGGACGCAGCGAAGGCGCGATTAAAAGCCTGTATCACCGCACCCTGCTATCCTTGCGTGACCAGATTGGTGACGCGGAAGAATATATTGGTTAACTGGAGGCTGATATGCTCAGAATTGTCACAGATGGCGCTGCCGACATGCCGGAAGAATGGCAAAAAGAGTACGGCATAGACATCGTCCCCGTCAACATTCACTTTGGCGACAAAACCTACCTGCAATATACCGACCTGGACAACGAAGGTTTTTACCGCCTGGTGGACGAAAGCCGCAAAATCCCCAAAACATCCCAGCCCACCCCTCACCAATTTAGCGAATTCTACAAAAAAATCGCCCAACCCGGCGACTCCATCCTCTCCATTCACGTCACAAGCAAACTCTCCGGCACCCTGGATTCCGCCATTGCCGCCGGGCGGGAACTGCAAGAAACCTACCACGTCCTGCCCATGGACTCGCAAACCGGCTCCGCCGCCATTGGCATCCTCTGCCGCCAAGCCCGCCTGCTGGAACGCGCCGGAAAAACCGCCGAAGAAATTTTGCACAGTTTGGAAGACTTCCGCAGCCGGGGCAAGGTCGTCCTGGCTTTAGACACCCTGGAATACGCCCGCCTGAGCGGCAGAGTGGGAACCCTGCAAGCCGCCCTCGCCTCCCTGCTCAACGTCAAACCCATCGCCATCCTGCAAGACGGCGTTATCAACATCACCGAGAAAGTGCGAACCCGCAACGCCTCGCTGGAGCGCCTGCTGGAGATGGTGAAAGACGAAATCGGCAACCGCCCGGTCATCATGTCCATCGTCCACGCCCGCGACCCGCAGGCAGGCAAAGACCTGATGGAACGCGCCCGCCAGACCTTCAACACCACCGACCTCTTCCTCACCGACCTGTCCATCTCGGTTGCCGCCAACCTGGGACCCGGCACAGTCGGCATTGTTTACTACCTCGCCGAGTAAAAACCTATGACCGAAGACCTGAGCCGCATGGAAACCCGGCTGCAAGCCGTTTTTCAGCCCATCCGCCCCTCATCGGGCTTTGTAAAAACCGTTAAAAAACATCTGGATGCCGCTCCTCAGCATTTTCAGGTGGAAAAGCCGCCCCAAACCAAAAGAATGCTCCTCGTCTTTGGGGGCGTGCTTTCCTTCAGCCTCTTCCTGTTGACCGTTGCCCGGGCAATTTTCTACTTTTTGCACCGCGCCCGGCAGGCATAAGTTCATCCGCCCGTTTTACCGCAAAAAACGCCCTGGTTTGCCGGGGCGTTTTTCATTCCATTGCTCATTTCTTGGTCTGCCGCATCAGCATCAGAGATTGATGCACATCCAGGGACGGGTCGGCGGCTTGGGGGCGGAAGTAATCTCCGGTGGCGAGCATGTGACGGCTGCGGGCATTGTCGTTGAGGGCAGTTTCCAACAGCTCGGCGCGAATGTAGCGGATGTGTTCCGCCTTTTCCAGGGGAAAGACGACCTCCACGCGGTGGTCGAGGTTGCGGGGCATCAGGTCTGCGCTGCCGAGGTAAATTTCTTCTTCGCCATCGTTGTAAAAATAATAGACGCGGCTATGTTCCAGGTAACGCCCCACAATGCTGGTAACGCGGATGTTCTCGCTTACGCCTTTAATGCCGGGGCGCAGGCAGCACATGCCGCGCACGAGCAGGTCTATCTTTACCCCGGATTGGGATGCGACATACAGCAGTTGAATAACCTGCGGGTCTACAATGGAGTTTGCCTTAAAGATGAGGTGGGCTTTGCGCCCCGCCTGAGCGTGTTCAATCTCGCGGCGGATGAGGGCTTCAATTTTTTGGCGCAGGTTCACCGGGGCAACCAGTAGTTTTTGGTATGTTTTTTGGGTGGAGTAGCCGGTGAGATAGTTAAACAGGTCGGTGGCATCTGCGCCCATTGCCGGGTCGCAGGTGAACAGACCCAGGTCTTCGTACACTTTGGCGGTGGAGGGATTGTAGTTGCCGGTGGCAAGGTGCAGGTAACGCCGAATCCCTTCGCCCTCTTTGCGGACGACCATGGCAATTTTGCTGTGGGTTTTTAGCCCAATTAAGCCATAGACCACATGCACGCCAGATTGTTCCAATTTTTTTGCCCAGCCAATGTTACTTTCCTCGTCAAAACGGGCTTTTAGTTCCACCAATACGGCAACCTGCTTGCCACGCTCCGAGGCTTCCAACAGGGCGTTTACCACCGGGGAGTTTTGCCCCACCCGGTAAAGAGTCTGTTTGATGGCAAGCACGTTAGGGTCACGGGCGGCGGCGGTGAGGAAGTCTATGACCGGGGTGAAGGAATCGTAGGGGTGATGCAACAGGATGTTGCCCTGCTGAATGGTTTCAAAGATTTCGGCGGGGCTGGAAAGGTGTTTGAGGAGGGCGGGAATGGCGGGTTTGTAAGGCGGGAATTTAAGGTCGTGCAGTTCCAGGTTGTTGTAAACCTGCCAAAGGCTTGCCAGACCCAACAGATGGGCTTGCACATAAACATCGGTGGGGTAAATTTCCAGGTTGTCTATCAGCAAGTCTCGAATTTCGCGGGGCATGGTTTCGTAGATGGCGACATGCACAACCGAGCCAAATTTGCGGCGGCGGATGCTGGCTTGCATACTCTCCAGCAGGTCGTCCGCTTCCAGTTCCTGAATTTCAATATCGGCATCGCGGATGATGCGGAAGGGGTGGGCGGAGATGACTTCCATGCCGGGGAAGAGCAAGGCAAGGTTGGCAATGATGACCTGCTCCAGCCAGACAAAGTAATGATGCGGGGCAATGGTTCCATCCCTCCGCACCCCGCCGGAGGAGCGTTTGATGGGCACGAGCCGGGGCAGGGTATCTGGCACTTTGAGGCGGGCAAATTTTTCGTTGCCTTTTTTATCGCGGATGACGATGGCGAGGTTGAGGCTGAGGTTGGAGATGTGCGGAAAAGGATGACCAGGGTCCAGGGCGAGAGGGGTAAGCACCGGGTGAATAACTTCTCTAAAGTAGGTATCTACCCGATTTTTTTGGCTTTCGTTCAGTTTGGCGTAATCCAGCACATGGATGCCAGATTTTTCCAGCCGGGGCAGGAGTTTTTTTTGCCAGGTTTGCTGTGCCTGAAGGTACAAATCGGTGGCGAGTTTGCGAATGGCGGCAAACTCCTCTCGCGGGGTCATACCATCGGCGGAGATTTCGGTAATTTGGGCTTCTATCTGCTTGCGGATGCCAGAAACCCGCACCATAAAGAACTCATCCATGTTAGAGCCAAAGATTGCCAAAAATTTCACTCTCTCCAGCAGGGGGTTGCTCTCGTCCTGCGCTTCTTGCAACACGCGGCGCTGAAATTCCAGCAGGCTCAGCTCGCGGTTGATGTAGAGGGATGGGTCGTTTAAGGTGGTGGTGGGGTCATTAGGCGGAAGGGTCATAGGTCGGTCTCAGGTTACAAAAGGGGGGAAAGGTTTGCTTTTGCAGGTAGTTTACTTCATCTTCTAGTACAAAAAAAGGCTTGGGAGGCAGGACGGGGTTAAAAGTGTGTAAAAGGGGTAATTTCGCGCCTCCCTTGACTTTCCCTACCCTTACCCATAGAATAAAACTATCAATTGACCAAAACAAGGGAAGAGACGAGCGCGGAAAAAACCCGCGCAAGCGCCGAAGGTGCAAGTTGGCGGCGGGCACGCCCCAACGAAACTCTCAGGCAAAAGGACCCTGTTTTGTTTTTCTCTGGAAAGTTCCAGCAATGGACACCGATGGGGCAAATCCCGCAAGGGATAATCTCTCAGGTTCAATTTACAGAGAGCGCACAGCGGAAACCTGTGTGCTTTTTTATTTAATCTCACCCACCCAAAGAAGGAGTTTTTTACCATGTCTCTCAGCCCCAGCAACCTGCAATACGCCAAAACCGATGAATGGCTCGACCCCGCAACCGGCAAAATCGGCATTAGCGACTACGCCCAGGAACAACTCTCCGACATCGTATTCATGGAAATCACCGTCAGCGTGGGCGACACCGTCAGCGCCGGAGATGTCATCGCCTCGGTCGAATCGGTCAAAGCCGCCTCGGAAGTCCTCGCCCCCGCCAGCGGCAAAGTCGTAGCGGTAAACGAAGACCTCACCGGTGCGCCCGAAACCATCAACGGCGAACCCTACACCTCCTGGTTCATCCAGTTGGAAGGCGCAACCAGCGCCGACCTGATGGACGCCGCCGCCTACGAAGCCTACTGCCAGGAACGCAGCCACTAAAAAAGTATCCGATACCAGGTGTCAGGTGTCCGAAAAACCTGGCTCATCAGCACCTGATACCCGACACTTCCTCGAAGGAAAACATGACCTATATCCCCATCTCCCCTCAAGAACGGGATGCAATGCTGGCAGAAATAGGCGTAAACAGCCTGGATGCGCTCTTTCAAGCCATTCCGGCAGAACACCGCTTTCCCAGCCTTAAACTCCCGGCGGCGCTCACAGAAATGGAAGCCGCCAGCCTGCTGGATGAAATTGCCAAAAGCAACGAAAACCTGCGCGGCGACCTCATCTCCTTTTTGGGCGCAGGCATGTACAACCACTACACCCCCGCAGTGGTAGACCACGTTTTGAGGCGCGGCGAGTTCTACACCGCCTACACCCCCTACCAACCCGAAATCTCGCAAGGCACTCTGCAAGGCATCTTCGAGTACCAATCTCTTATGACGGCGCTGACCGGCATGGAACTTTCTAACGCCAGCCATTATGATGGTGCAACCGCCGCCGCCGAAGCCGTAAACATGGCATTTGCCAACTTTAGGGGCAAACGCCGCAAAATACTCGTCTCCGGTGCAGTTCACCCCCAATACCGCGAAGTCATCCGCACCTACACCCAGGGCATGGATTTAACCCTCACCGGCGACCAACCCCAGGCAGACCTCCCCCAAGACCTGCTCCCGTTGATAGACGCGGATACCGCCCTCGTCATCGTCCAATACCCAGACTTCTTCGGGCGAGTCTTCGACTACACCGGGCTAATAGAAACCGCACACAGCCAGGGAACCCTGGTCTGCGTAGTTACCAACCCCACCGCCCTGGCGCTCCTCCAAACCCCCGGCACCATGGGTGCGGATATTGTGGTGGGCGAAGGGCAACCCCTGGGCTTACCCATGTGGTACGGCGGACCTTCGCTGGGGTTCTTTACCACCCGCAAGCAATATGTTCATAAAATGGCGGGCAGGCTCGTAGGCGAAACAGTCGATTCTCGCGGAGAAAAGGCTTACGTCCTCACCCTCACCGCACGCGAGCAGCACATCAAAAGAGAAAAAGCCACCTCCAACATCTGCTCCAACCAGGGTTTGCTGGCGCTGGCTTCGGCAGTGTACCTTTCGGTGGTGGGCAAAAGCGGGCTAAAACAGGTGGCAAACCTGTGTTACCAAAAAGCCCATTACGCCGCCCAACAACTAAGCCAAATCGCTGGCGTTAGCCTGCTTTTTGGGCAACCCTTCTTCCACGAATTTGTGGTGCGACTGCCCAAGCCGGTAGCGGAAGTGAATGAACACCTGCTGGAACATGGCATTGTGGGCGGTTACGACCTGGGCAAAGACTACCCCGGCATGGAAAACGATATGCTCGTGGCTGTGACCGAAATGAACACCAAAGAAGAAATTGATATGCTGGTGGAAGTGGTGCAGGAGGTGTTAGATGCGTGAACCAACCCTGTTTGAACTGTCCTCCCCCGGAAGAACCGGAGTCACCTTCCCCCAGGCAGATGTTCCCCTCTTCGACCTGCCAGATGCCTCCCTGCTGCGAGAAGACCTGCCCCTGCCAGAACTGGCAGAAGTGGACGTTGTGCGGCACTACATGGCGCTTTCCAAATATAACTACAGCGTGGATGGCGGCTTCTACCCGCTCGGCTCCTGCACCATGAAGTACAACCCCAAAATTAACGAAGACACCTGCCGCCTGCCGGGTTTTGTGTTCACCCACCCCTTGCAACCCATCGAAACCGCACAGGGCAACCTGCTGCTCATGTATCAGATGCAGGAATGGCTCAAAGAAATCAGCGGCTTCGCCGCCGTCACCCTGCAACCTGCCGCCGGAGCGCACGGTGAATTTACCGGCGTGCTGATGATGCGCGCCTATCACCAGGCACGCAAAGACCACAAGCGCGTCAAAATGCTCATCCCGGATGCGGCGCACGGCACCAACCCCGCCTCGGCGGGCATGATGGGCTTTGAGGTTGTCACCATCCCCTCCGATGAACGCGGCAACGTAGATTTGAAAGCCCTGGCAGCCCAATGTGACGACACCGTAGTCGGCATGATGCTGACCAACCCCAACACCCTGGGCTTGTTTGACGAAAACCTGCAAGAAGTGGTGCGCCTGGTGCGGGATTGCGGCGGGCTGATGTACGCAGACGGCGCAAACCTCAACGCCCTGCTGGGCATTGTGCGCCCCGGCGACCTGGGTTTTGACGTAATGCACTTTAACCTGCACAAAACCTTTGCCGTGCCGCACGGCGGCGGCGGACCAGGCTCCGGACCCGTTGGCGTGAGCGAGCGCCTGGCAGACTTCTTACCCACCCCCCTGGTAGGCATACTGGAAGAAGCCAACGAAGACGTGCCACCCCTCTACGGCTTTATCACCCCCCCGCAAAGCATCGGACGCATGAAGGCTTTCCATGGTCACTTTGGCGGCGGAGTCGTCCGCGCCTACACCTACATTGCCATGCACGGTGCGGAGGGGCTAAAAGACGTTTCGCAATACGCCGTCCTAAACGCCAACTACCTCAAAGCCCGCCTGCAAAAGACCTACAAAGTCCCCTTTGACCGAATCTGTATGCACGAGTTTGTGATGGAAGGGCGCTTTGAAGGAACCGACATCCGCGCCCTGGACATTTCCAAACGGCTAATGGATTACGGCTACCACCCACCCACCAACTATTTCCCCCTCATCGTCCACGAAGCCCTGATGATTGAACCCACCGAAACCGAAAACAAAGACACCCTGGATTCGTTTGCGGACGCGCTGCTAAAAATTGCCGAAGAAGCCCACAGCAACCCGCAAATCATCAAAACCGCGCCGCACAACACCCCCTTCGGGCGCATGGACGAAGTAAAAGCCGCCCGCGAACTGGTTCTATGCTGCTGGCTGCCAGAAGACTACGACACCAGCCAATAAAAATCTCCCCACCCCAAGCCCTGCCCTCCCCGGCAGGGCTTTTTACACCCCTCACCAGGTTTGCTACCAAAACGCAACAAAAACCAGCGACAAAAAAGCATACAATCAGAACGTCCTTCAAACAGCCTCCCCAACAAAGGTGGAAACCATGAGCCAAGCCAGTATCCTCATCATTGAAGATGACGAGATTGTCGCAAAAACGATAGAAAGATGCCTGCGTGCCGACTACAAAACCCAAACCGCCAACACCGGGGTTGCCGGGCTACGCGCCGCCCGCCGCAAAGCCCCAGACCTGGTCATTTTAGATGTGATTATGCCAGGCATGGATGGCTACACCGTCTGCAAAGAAATGCGCGAAGATGCCGCCCTCACAGAAGTGCCGGTACTCTTCCTCACCGCCAAAATCAAAACCGAAGATGCCATCCTCGGTCTCAGCCTGGGAGCAGACGACTACCTGCGAAAACCCTTCAACGTAGATGAACTCCTCCTGCGGGTCAAAGCCATTCTGCACCGTACCCAAAACAGCAAGGTCAGCACCCCCGCCGCTGCCAAAGCAGCCTCCCCCCTCCCCTCCGCCGACCCTGCGCCAGAACACATCCTCCGCATCGGAGAATACAGCCTGGATACGCACAACTACACCTTCCAAAGCCCGCACAAAGGCAAATTTCGGGTAACGCCGGTGCAATACGCCCTGCTTTATCATCTCATGCGCCACCCCAACAAAATCTTCTCCCCTTCCCTCTTACTGGAAGAAGTGTGGGATTACCCCAACGAAACCGGCAGCGCCGACCTGGTGCGGGTTCACATTAAAAACCTGCGCGAAAGCATCGAAAAAGACCCCAAAAACCCCACCTTCATCCGCACTGTGCAAGGGTACGGCTACTCCATTCAGCCGGACGAATAACCCATGCCCAACAACCCCAAAATTTTGGTGGTAGATGACGAGCCCCTTGCCCGCATCACCATCCAAACCATGCTGGAAAAAGAAGAATACGCCCTCACCTTTGCCGAAAACGGCGAAGAAGCCCTGACGCTTGCCCCCCTGCTCAAACCCGACATCATCCTGTTAGATGTTCTCATGCCCGGCATCAGCGGGTTTGAAACCTGCAAGCAAATACGCCAAACCCCAGGGCTGGAAGAAACCCCCATCATCATGGTCACCTCGCTGGATGACCGCGAATCCCTCCTTGCCGGGTTAAAAGCCGGCGCAGACGATTTCCTCACCAAACCCTTCGACTTTCATCAACTGCGGCTGCGCCTGCAAAACATGGCAAGCCTGCACCGTTACCGCAAACAAACCCTCTACAGCGCCATAGAACTTCAATTCTACGAAGACTTCATGCAACAAAACAGCAGGGGCAACGAAGAATGTCTGCAACGCAACGCCCTCAAAAACATCAGCGACTACGTTGAAGCCGAAGAAGCCATCCTCCTGCTCTTCGACTCGGACAAACCCGAAACCGCCCGCCGCAAACAACTGAACCCCGAAAATGGCTGGAAACGGGAAGATACCCTGCGCCTGAGAAGCAGCCCCCTCTGCGCCAACCTGCCCCCCAACCTCTTCACCCACCAATACCACCCGCGCAACCTGGCAGAAATAGACCCGGTCTTTAACCAACTGCAAGGCAAACCCGTTCAAAATGTTCTGGTTGCCCCCCTCAGCGTCAACCAGACCCTGCTGGGAGCGATGATATTTACCAATCCGCTCTTTCAACCCCACCCGGAAGAAAGGCGCACCCGCTTTTTACACCTGATGGTAAGCGGAGTCGCCAACGCTCTCTTCGCTTTGGAAAACACCCGGCGGCTGCTCATCAGCAAAGCCGAATTGGAAGCCAGCCAATGGGAGATTCTCAACTCCCGCAACACCCTGCGAACCTTCTTCGACAACATCCCCACCTGCGTTTACATCATAGACCGGGGCTACCGCATCATCGCCCTCAATGAGAGACGGGCGCAGATTTTGGGCAAACAGCCCAACGACCTGGTGGGCGAAGTATGCTACAAAGCCCTGCACGGGCTGGATTCCCCCTGCCCGCTCTGCCGGGTTTCAGATGCCTTCCGGGGCATTCCCGCCGTCCGCAACCTGAGAGAATGGGGGGCGCAAGACACCTTTACCCACTGGGAAATCACCACCATCCCCATCCGCGAACACGAAGATACCATTCACCGCGTCATCGTCTTTGACGAAGACATTACCGAAAAATGGATACTGGAAACCAACCTGATGGAGTCGGAAAAACTGGCATCCATTGGACAATTGGCTGCCAACGTTGCCCACGAAATTAACAACCCCCTGGCTGCCATCATCGCCAACGCCCAACTGCTCCTGCGCGACTTGCACGGCGCAGACCCGGATACGCTGGATTCGCTCCGTCTCATCGAATCGGCGGGGGTACGCGCCGCCAAAATTGTGGGCAGCCTGTTGGAAAGCGCCCGCAAAGAAAGGCGGGATGAGTTTGACGAGTTTTCGCTTAACGAAAGCATTGAAGACGCTCTTTCCATGCTCAACCTGGAGATAAAAAAACGCGCCATCCACATCCGGCTGGATTTGGCGCAAGACCTCCCGGTCATCTACGCGCATAAAAACCAACTCAAAGGGGTGTGGATTAACCTCCTCACCAATGCTCTGGGCGCGATTGAAAGCGAAACCGGGGTCATTACCATTTCCTCCCGTTACCAAAACGGACAGTACACCATTCTCTTTACCGATAACGGCAGCGGAATTGCGCCGGAGAACCAGAAACACATCTTTAAGCCCTTCTTTACCACCAAAAAAGCCGGAAAAGGAACCGGGCTGGGGTTGTACGTCAGTTCCCAGGTGGTGAAGGACCATCACGGCGAGATTTATTTTGAAACCCAACCCGGCAAAGGGACAAAGTTCATCATCCGCCTGCCAGATGCCAGGGGAGAAGAAGGCGAACCCTAAACGCCAGACCGCGCCAGCCGAAAACCAATGAGGGGGGAGAGATGTTCCGGTAAAACACCCTCCCGCACGGCACAACGGGCAAGTTTGCGGGTGTAATACCAGGAACCGCCCCGCACCACATAGCGCCCGGAGGGCTTCACTTCTTCCCGGTTGGCGTTGGGGATGTAAGGGTAAGGCATAAAAAGCGACTGAGTCCATTCCCAAACGTTGCCCACCATATCCGCTGCGCCGCAAAGGCTATCGCCGGAGGGGGAGTATTCCCCTACCGGAGTGGTGCTTTTTTTGGCGCTTTCGGCGGTGTTGCAGCGCCAGGGGTCAAAGGTATCGCCCCAGGGGTAAATGCGCCCGTCTTCGCCACGAGCGGCACGCTCCCATTCCGCCTCGGTGGGCAAGCGGAAGGAGTCTTCGTTTTTGCGGTTAATCCAATGGATGTAGGCTTCTGCATCCAATTTGGAGATGCCAACAACCGGGTGATGTTCCATTCCGTCTGGGTAGGTGTACCCGACCCAGGCGCGGGGGATGCGGTAGCCAGAATCCCAAATGAAGGTGTAGTATTCCAGGTTGGTGACGGGGAATTGGGCAATCTCGAAGGCGGGGAGGTCCACCGTGTGCTGAGGCAGTTCGGCGGCGAAGAGGTCCGAGTCCGTCCAGTCGTATGCCCACTCGGCTTCTTTGATTTGCAGGTGACGGATATTCTCCAGGCTGGTTCCCATCAGAAATTTTCCGGCGGGGATGGGCAGCATGGCGGGCGATTTGATTTTTTGGGGCGGCTTGGGGGTAATTTCCCAGCCTTCGGCGTTGAGTCGGGAGGTTGTCATGGCGCACCTGTGCCTTGTGAAAGAATTTGGGCATACAACCGGAGGGTTTTCTCCAGGTTGGCGGCAATATCTTGCCCCAGAGCGTGCAAAAACGGCTCTTGGGCGGCTTTTTTGCGGTGGGCGGGCAGGTTTTGCAAAAGGTCTTGCAGGGCGGCTTGCCAGCCCTGAGGGTTGTTGGCGACCCAAACGCCGTAGGGTTGCAGCGCATGGCTGAGGGGCGGTTGGCTGGCTACCCAGGGAATTTTGGCAAACATAAATTCCAGCAGGTTGATGGGGCTTTGGCGGTTGTCGTAATCCCCCGCCAGGGGCGCAAGCCCAACATCCAACTGGAGCAGGATGTTCACCCAGTCTTCAAAGGTTTGGGGGAGGAATACCTTTACCTGCCCTAGAGGTAAGCCCAGCAGGGGAAGCAGAGCAGGGTTGGCGCATACGACCCGCACCTGCGGGCGTTGGCGGCAAAGATGTTGCAGGGCGGGGATGATTCCACTGTGTTGCAAGGTGAAGGGGCGAAGATGGTTGCTGCCCAGCCCAAGCCAAATTTCTGGCGGGTGGGGGCGGCTGGGGCGGGGATACTGACAGGTGTTCAGATAATCCGGGATGACCCAAACAGGGGCTTTGTGCGCCCAATCGCTTGCCAGGCGGTGAGTGGGGACGGTGACGGCATCCGCCAGGGCAATACCCCAGGGAAATTGCTCCCGCAGGGGCGGGAGGGAGGCAGATGCGGGGGTTTCGTTCCAGAACGCAAAGTCGGGGTCGGTGGGGTCGAGGTAGTGCGGGGCTTCGTCAAAATCGATGATGATTTTTTTGTCTCGCGCCTTCCAGTATTCGATGGCGGGCAAAACGTTGGCGCAAGCCTGGCGGTAAAGCAGAAGCGCATCTGCCTGCTGGCAGAGGTCTTGCGCCTGCGGGGTGTGTTGCAGGAAGGAATGCAGGGGCAGGAGGGCGGCGCGGTGAGGCGGGGTGCGGTTGAGAGCATCTGCCAGGTTGCGGCAACGAAATTGAAGGCGTAGTTGGTTTTGCGGTTCGTTGGCGTAAATGCAGAGAAGGTTCATAAAGCCGCCTTGCGCGGGTGGGCAATGGCGTGGCGCAGGGTTTGCATCCAGCGTGGGGCAACCTGCTCCAGTTCGCGGGTTTGGGCGGCACGTTTGCCTTCCTGCCCCAGGCTAAAGCGCAGGTCGGCATCCATCACCAAATGGCGCAGGTTGAGGTGCCAGTCTTCCGGGGTTTCGCACAGAATGCCACCTTTGGACCAATGTCTGAAGGCGGGCATGGGCGAGGCAAGCCAGGGCAGGCTTTTTGCTCCGGCTTGCATGAGGAGGGTATCTGGCATGGCGAGGTGGTAGGGCAGGTTTCGCAAGGGCAGGAGGATGACATCCAACTGACTGAGCAGGTGGGGGAATTCCTGTGGTTCTACGGCGGGCAGGTACAGGCGGCGATTTTCTGGCAAGGTTTCAAAGAGGCGGTAGGCTTGCGGGTCTCCCAAGATGAGGATGCGGGTGTTTTCAAACTCGCGCAAAATGCGTACCAGGTATCGGCGCACGAGCAGGAGGTCTTCCAACTGCCCGGTTTGCGCCACCCAACCCAGGTGCAGAGATGGTCGAGGTTTGGGAGGTTTCTGCCAGAGGGGGTTTTCGCTGCTCCAGGCATCTGGCAGAACCCGCACGCTGGCGGCAATTCCGCGCAGGGAAGCGGCGAGGAGTTCGGAGGGAGTGGTGACGGTGTGGGCGAGACTGAGGGCGGCGGTGTATGCCTGGCTGCGGGCGAGGTTCCCCAAGCCCTGAGAGGCGTAAGCGGGGTGAGAAACGGGCTGCTTCTCAAAATCCGCGTCCAGGTCTACCAGGATGGGGATGTTGGCGGCGTGCAGGCTGTGCAGGGTGGGCAAAAGGTTGGGGTTGGTGTGCGGGTTGGCGGTGATGGCAACCTGCGCTCCCGGCTGGGGATGAAACCCCTGCACAAGGGTACAGCCCTGCGCCTGCAATGCCTGCATCAGCAGGCTCATGCGTGCGCCGGGCTGCTGAGGGTTGGGCAGCACCATTTGCACGGTGAAGGTTTGCGGGTTGGCAAAGACGGTAAGGGTGGGGGGGCGAGCGGAGACGAGTGAATCGATGTTGTGTTGCAGGTCGCGCAGGGCTTCCGCCAGGTCGGGGCGGGAGTCCTGGTAGGCTTGGCGGATGTTCAATTCCAGCAGGGCGGGTAGCAGTTCATCAATTTCATCCAATCGGCGGGCAACCTGCTCGGCGGGGCTGGGGCTATGGATGATTTCCTGCAAGAGTTGGGCGGCGCGTAAAATTTCTTGCTCTTGCAGGGTTTTGCCCCGCCCGGTAAGCCTACCCAACAAGCGGGCAATGGCGGCAAAATCGGTGGGGGATGGTTCGGCGGAGGCTTGAGCGCCGGTTTCTTCTGCCAGGGCAATTTGACGGGGCAGGGCAGGGTTTTGAGGGCTTAGGGTTTGGGCGTGCAAAAAAAGCGCCTTGGCGGTGGCTCCATCCCCACTTGCCAGGTAAAAATTTCCCAAAATGAGAAGAGTCTCCAGGTCGTCTGGGTAATCCAGCAAAATTTTACGAAAAACGTCCAAAGACTCGGCGAGACGGTTCTCGTTGAGGTAGGTTCTTGCCAAAATTTTGCGAACTTCAAGTTCCGGGGTCATAGGCAACCAAAAGAAAGGTAAAAAGGGGGCGTTTTCTCTGCAAAGTATAGCGAGGGGCGGCAGGCAAAGCCGTAAACCCGCGCTTAAAGCGGCGTAAAGAGCGAGTAAAACCCGGCAGGAATACCCTTTTTTATGCCCCATTTACACACCCTGCCCCGCCAAAACCCTACAATCAGACCATGATAACCCCCGTCTCCCCCGGCAGCGCCTACACCTCGCCCATCAGCGGCGGCAGCCCCACCCAAAACACCCAGGCATTTGCAGAGGTGCTGCGTACCATGCTCACCTTGCAAAGCGCCTCCTCCAGCGGGGCGGGGATGGATGCCCAACCGCTAACCACCTCGCTGATGATTATGCTGCTGGAGCAAATTCTCGCCAGCCAAACCCAAGCCGGGGCATCATCCGGGTTCCGTACCCCAACCATTAGCGCATCCCAGGCAACCCCCAGCGGCAGACCCGTGCAAGGTGGGACATTGACTCAGGAATATCACGCCGGGCATCACGGGCTGGATTTTGGCGTGGCAGTTGGCACATCCGTCTTTAGCACCCTCAGCGGCGAGGTGGTGTACGCAGGCTGGAACGACCAGGGCTACGGCAACCTCGTCATTGTGGAAAATGGCAATTACCGCACCTACTACGCCCACCTCTCTCAAATTCCGGTGCGGGTGGGGCAAGCGGTGAAAGCCGGGCAGGTGATTGGGCTTTCTGGCAACACGGGCAACTCCACTGGTCCTCATCTGCATTACGAAATTCGGCAAAACGGGGTCGCCATAGACCCAACCGCCCTCACCCTCCATAACGGAAGCGCTTATGGCTATTAACCAGGAACTTTTGCAACTCCTGCAACGCGCCGCCCGCAGCCAGACGGAAATTCGGCTGTTGAATATTTACAAGGGACTGCCGCTGTTATACGAAACCACCATCGAGGCGGTGGGCGGGCTGGAAATCAGCGTGCCGAGCAGCAGGCAGCACCTTGCCTGTCTGTTTCATCAGCGCGAGACGTATTTGCAAACCGAGGCAGTTCCCTTTCTCATCCGGTCGCAGGTCATTAGCCTGAATTTGGCAAAAGAAGCGGCGACTCTCTCTCACTTCGAGGTGGCGAAGCCGCAAATTGGCAAGCGCAGCCAAATTCGGGTAGAGCCGGAAGAGGCGTTGGCAGCAACGATTCAATTTCGGGATTCGGGCTACGAGATGCCCGCCGCGTTGGTGGATATTTCATCCGAGGGGGCAAGCATGTACCTGCCTGCGCCGCTCTTCCCCGTGCGGCAGTTTAAAGTGGGCAATGAGATTAACGTCAGCATCTCCTTCCCCGATACGCTTTCTCAACGCATCCGCAAGGGCGCGGCGCGGGGCGGCTCTGAGGCAAAGGTGACTTTGCAGGCAAATGGCAAAATCGCCTCCGTCCTTTTGGAAGCGCAGGAGAATCGCTACCGGGTGGGAATGCGTTTGTTTTTTCACCCCCTCTCGCGGGCGGTGGTATTGCAATACATTGCTCAACGTCAGGCAGAAATTATTCGGGATTTACGCCTGCTTTCGGAAGAGTTATATAAACGCCACAAGTAGATGTTTTTAGAATATAATTCAACGTATGTTGAATTATATTCCTGGCGAACTCCAACCTTCCCCCATCAATCTCAAAACGCTGGCAGAGCGCCTCAAAGCGCTAGCCGAGCCAAAACGCCTGCTCATCTTTAACCTGCTGATGGAAGGCGTGCAGTGCAATTGCGAACTGGGGGATACGCTAAAAATTCCGCCCAATCTTGTGTCTCATCATTTGAGCAAACTACGCGCTGTTGGTTTGGTGGATGTGGAGCGCGATGCGCTGGATTCACGCTGGGTGTACTACTCAGTCAACCGCGCCGCGTTGCAAGAACTTAACGCCGCTTTTGGCACATTATTCGACCCGGACCGCATCCAGCAGAGGCAACCCCAATGCGGTCCAAAATTAATCGGACGATAACCAAACCCCTGTTTTTCTGTGATACAACCTCCCAACTATCAAAATGACAAGGAAAGCGATACATGAAAAGAGTCTTATTCTTATGCACGGGTAATTCCTGCCGCTCGCAAATGGCGGAGGCGATTGTCAATGCGCGGATGGGCGGCGAGTGGCAAGCCGTTAGCGCGGGAACAAAGCCCGCAGGTTACGTCCACCCCAAGGCGTTGGAAGCGTTATCAGAAATCGGCATCCAGCATTCGGGGCGTTCCAAACTGGCGGATGAATTCCGCAGTGTGGAATTTGACCTGGTGGTCACGGTCTGTGATTCAGCCGCAGAGGAATGTCCCATCTGGCTGGGGAAGGGCAAGCGGGTTCATCATAGTTTTCCAGACCCTGCCCATACGGATGATATGAACGATTTTCGGGCTGTGCGTGATGATATGCTGCGCGTCTTGCCAGAAATTTGTGACACCAAACTCTGATTTGTGCGCGAAAACAAGGAGACCCTATGCAAAAAACCCTGACCCAACAACTTTCCTTTCTCGACCGCTACCTGACCTTGTGGATTTTCCTGGCGATGGCAGTTGGCGTGGGGATTGGTTTTTTCGCCCCTGAGGGCGTTAAAACCTTCAATGCCGCTGTTTCGATTGGCACAACCAACATCCCCATTGCCCTTGGGCTCATTTTGATGATGTACCCGCCCTTTACCAAAGTCAAATATGAAGAATTGGGCGATGTTTTCCGCAATAAAAAAGTGCTGTCGCTCTCGCTCATCCAAAACTGGATTATTGGACCCGTGCTGATGTTCGTCCTTGCCATTATTTTTCTGCAAGGCTACCCCGAATACATTGCCGGGCTGATTATGATTGGTCTGGCTCGTTGTATTGCCATGGTCATTGTCTGGAACGAACTGGCTCACGGCGATACGGAATACGCCGCCGGTTTGGTGGCATTTAATAGCATTTTTCAGGTGCTGTTTTACAGCGTCTATGCCTACATCTTCCTCACCGTCCTGCCGACCTGGTTTGGGCTGCAAGGCATAAAAGTGGACATCACCATCGGACAGATTGCCGAAAGCGTCTTCATCTACCTGGGGGTTCCCTTCCTGGCAGGATTTTTCACCCGCCTGATTTTGGTTCGCGCCAAAGGAAAGGACTGGTATTACAAGACTTTTGTGCCGCGAGTTAGCCCGCTGACCCTGATTGCGCTGCTGTCTACGATTATGGTCATGTTCTCGCTGAAAGGGAATCTCATCGTCCAGATTCCCGGCGATGTCCTACGCATCGCCATCCCACTGTTAATTTACTTCGTGCTGATGTTTCTCGTCTCGTTTTGGATGGGGCATCGCCTGGGGGCGGATTACTCCAAGACGACCACGCTTTCCTTCACTGCTGCCAGCAACAACTTTGAACTGGCGATTGCCGTAGCGGTGGCGGTCTTTGGCATTAACAGCGGCGCGGCGTTTGCGGCAGTGATTGGTCCGCTGGTGGAAGTGCCGGTGATGATTGGGCTGGTAAACGTGGCGTTTGCCCTGCAAAAGCGCTGGTATCCGCAGGCGGCTTCTGCCCCTGGCATGGTCACAGCGGCGGCGGAAGCCTGCCCGCCCGATGAGAAATTGCTGAAATAACGAGAAAAACGTCCCGAAGGTTGAGAGAGCCTTGGGGACGTTTTTTGATTCTAACGGAATTTATGACCTGCCATTCCTGGCTCGGATGTAAACATTAGAGATACTCCCGCCCTCCCCCGCTGAGAGAGGGCGGGAACTTTGTATCTCAGCGTTTCAGGTTCACCAACTCTTGCAAAATTTCATCCGAGGTGGTGATGACACGGGAGGATGCCTGAAAACCGCGTTGGGCAAGAATCATATTGGTAAACTCCTGCGCCATATCCACGTTGGAAGATTCCAGGTAGCCGGAGGCGATGTTGCCCCTCCCGCCGGTGGCAGCGGCTCCAATTTGCGGCTCGCCAGAATTTAAGCCGGTGATGAAAGAGGTGTCTTCGGCGCGAACCAAGCCAGAGGGGTTGGTGAAACGGGCGAGGGCGAGCTGCCCCACTTTTTCCACCAGCCCGTTGGCATACAGGAGCGAGATAACCCCATCGTTGGGCGAGATGTTCAGGTCCGTGGCGGCGCCCGCGCCCAACCCGTCCTGACTGGTGACGGTAGCGCTTGTGGCGGTGGTCAACATGGTCAGGTCAGACATATCCAGGGTCAGGTCTATCTGCCCGCCGTTGGCGGAGCCTTCGGAACCGGGGATTTGTACCGGGGTGGTGATGACAGGGTTGGGGTCTATGGCGGCATCCAATTGCCCATTCGCGTCAAAGGTGATGGTTCCCGCGCCGGTTCCGAATGCCGGGTCTGGCAGACCGGTGGCGGGGTCTACAACCGCCCAATCCCACACCAACGGGTCGGCGCTGGAGCGGGTGAACTGCAACGAGCCGGTTTGGAGAGCGCCGAGAGAGTCGTACACACCCATCGAAACGGAAACCGTTCCCGTCCCATCTGTGGCAGTTTCGGCGCTGAGATTACCCCCCAGAATCACATTTTGGGTGGCGCGGGCGAGGGTTTTATCCATTGCAATTTGCAGGTCATCCACTGGCAGGTTGGCATCAATTTGCCCGGTGGCATCTGCCAGCCAGCCCTGCACCCGCAGACCGGTGGCGCTATTCACCAGGTAGGCTTCTGCATCCAAACCCAGCGAGCCTTCGCGGGAGTAACGGCGGTTAGCATCCTGCCCGTAGATGAAAAAACCGTCTCCCTGCACGCCCACGTCCAGGTTGCGCCCGGTGCTTTGCAGGGTTCCCTGCGAAAAATTGGCAGAAACAAAACCTAACCCTACCCCCAAACCAATTTGGGTGGGGTTTACGCCGCCGAGGGTGTCGGAAGGGGCAGAACCGGCGCTGAGGGTTTGGGCAAACTGGTCCTGAAACAAGACGCGGCTGGCTTTGTAACCGGTGGTATTGGCGTTGGCGAGGTTGTTGGAGACGACATCCAAAAATTTCTGGTGCAGTCCCAGGGAACTGATGGCGGTGAACATGGAGCGAATCATTTTTTCTCCTTTTGGGTGGTCAGGCTTCCTGCGGGAGGTCCAGCCTGATGAGGGGGTTAGCGTTGGATGTTGACGGCGGGTTCAGCGATGACAACACTATCAATTTGGGTAAAAACGCCTTCCGCGCTTTGGCTGGCGCGCAGGGCGGTAAGCACGGTTCGGCTGGGGACGTTGACGATGAAGGCTAAGTCGTCCAGCATGACGAGGGAGGATTTTCCGCCGCGTTTTTCGGCTTTATCAATGGCTTCGGAGAGACGGTTCACGTTTTGGTCGTCCAGGTAAATTTGGCGGCTCTCCAGCCTCTTTTGGGCATGGTTGGAAAAGCGCACGTTTTGGGCTTCTGCGAGAACATCCTTAAAAGGGGTGGGGGCAGGGGCGCTTGGAGGGGGGTTGGGGGGTACAGAAGAGGGTGGCGAGCCTGCCCGCAAAGGCGATAGCGGATTCATGAGATTTCTGCCTCCACAAAGAGGACATCGCTCAAATTCACCGTTTCTTCGCCGATGAGCAGTTGAGGCGGCTGGGAATGGGGCAGGATTCCGTTTACGCTGCCTTCGCCTGGCTGGTCGTTGGTTCGGCTAAAGCGGACGGTTTTGCCCAAAAGGCTGGCTAGGTACGCCGTTTGGCTGGAGGCGCTCACCTCCTGCAAGGCGGTGCGAATATCCCGCAGTTCTTGCAAAGAGTTGAGTTGGGAGAACTGAGTCAGCATTTCGGCGTTGTTCATCGGTTCCAGCGGGTCCTGGTGAGCCAGTTGCGCCATGAGCAGCTGCATAAATTCGGCGGCACCGAGGGCGCTGGCGGCGCTGGCAGCGGGGGCGGCGCGTGTGGCAGGGGCAAGGGGGGTGGTTGAGGTAATTTCCATAGGGTCTCCTGGGGTTAGATGCTGTAGTCTATGAGGTGGCTGGTTCGCATCCGGG
>DYNS01000197.1 GCA_020720965.1 Anaerolinea sp.
TGAGAGAGATGCCGTTCTGTTCGCAAATTGCGTAAACGCTCGCCAAGAGTCATGGTATTCTCCATTCCGCGCTGACAGGGTGTATTTTGTACAGGAACTACAAAAATAGATTACAAAAGAAGCGCTATTTTACATCCAATTGGGCGCTTCTCCCGCTCTAAAAAATGATGCCAGGCGTGGCGCAACCCGGCAAAGGCAGGCAGACATGCTAAAATACCAGCCTTATGGCAAAAATAACCTCTCTCCTCCTCGCATGGCTCAAAACCCATAGCGGATTCCGTCTTTATGCCTTTGCCCTGTTCCTCGTCATGGGCGCGTCTTACCTTTTGTTGGTTGGGCAAATGGGCTTCAATTATGACGATTGGGAGGGGGTTTTTCTCTACCAGCAAAATTTCTCTGCCCAACAGGTCTGGAACTACTTCCTCATAGACCGCCCCTTCTCCGCCCTCGTCCATTGGGCATTTCACCCCCTGCTAGGGACTTCCGTAGAAGGCTGGCACATCCTCGTCCTGCTGCTGCATGGGTCTGCCATCCTGCTATTGGTCAAAACTTTTTTGCTGCTCTTCCCCGGCAACACCCTGGCAATCGGCTGGGTCGGTTTTTTGCTGGCGGTCTACCCCGGCATCAACCGCCATTTTGTCGCCCGCACCAGCACACCACATTACGTCAGCATGTTCCTGTTCGCCCTGTCGCTCTGGCTCATGTTCCATGCCTACGCGCATCACAGAAAACGCGCGCCCCTGCTTGTCTTATCTACCTTGCTGGCATTGGGGCAGGTTCTCATCATCGAATACTTTGCGGCAATGGAAATTGCCCGTCTTTTTCTCCTGCTGTACTACTTCCACCAAAAAGAGACTCAATCCGGTTGGCGGGCATATCAGCGAACCATTCAAACCGCTTTATTGGCATGGATTCCCTACCTGGCAGTCTTTGGCGTTTTCCTCTACTTCAAATTCCAAATCCTGCCGGGGTTGGCAACCCAAGCCGGTTTGGAAGCCAAACACGCCGTCAGCCTGCTCGATTCTCTCCGCGCCGCGCCGCTTGCCACCCTGCAGCAATACGCCACCCTCATCGCGCAAGATGTCGCCTACGCCCTCCTGCACGTCTGGGCGCTCCCCTTCCAAATCACCGAAATTGACTTCGCCGCCATGTCCTACCTCGCCTCCTGGGCAATTGGCTTCGCCGCCGCCTTGCCCGCTGCCGCCATCCTGTGGGGCTGGGCGCAGAGCGAACAACCGCAAGAACGCCCCACCCAAGGCTGGCTCATCGCCCTCCTCAGCCTGCTCACCCTGCTTTTGGGCGGCTTGCCCGCCTGGCTCATCGGGCGGCAGGCAGTTGTAGGGCAATGGTCAAGCCGCTTTTTGCTGGCTCCGGTTTTGGGCGCGGTTCCCCTGTTCGTGCTTTTCTTCTTCTTCCTCAGCGGGAGAAAACGCCAAAGCGCCCTCAGCCTCGTCTTCAGCCTCCTCCTGGCAGCCTCCATCGCCTCCCAATTTCGAGAGGCAAATCGTTACACCATCTACTGGGATTACCAACGCGAATATTACTGGCAGCTTAAATGGCGCGCGCCCGGTCTTGTGCCGCACACCTTCATCCTTGCTCCCAACACCCCCCTCATCCGCAACTCCGACTACCAAATTGGCTACAACATCAACCTGCTCTACAACCCCGGCAGCCCCCAAACCGAAGCCCTATACTGGTGGTTCGACGGACCCGACACCCTGCTAGACCCCCAAACCGGCGAATACAAAGCCGCCAAAAAAGCCCATGACTTTATGCGGAACATCACCTTCGACTCGGATATGACCTATGCCCAACCCGTCCTCTTCTCCTACGGACGAGGCTGCTTGCAAACCATCACGGACGACTACTACCAGGGCGAACCGAATCTTTCCTTTCAGGAAAATCAACTCTTCCCCCTCGCCAAAGACCATCTCATCCTGCCCACCGGACCAGAAATGCCCCTCCAAATTTACGGACCCGAACCCGCGCACGGTTGGTGCTACCACTACCAAAAAGCCGAACTCGCCCGTAGCCAGCAAAACTGGCAAGAAATTCTGCGCCTGTGGCAAACTGCCAAAACTCAGCAAGCCGAAACCCGCTACGGGTTGGAATACCTGCCCTATGTGGAAGCCCACGCCCGCACCCAGGATTGGGAAACCGCCCTCAAATACAGCATCAAAGCCGGAAAAGTGACCAAAGAAGCCCGCCCCTTCCTGTGCAATTTTTGGCAAACCCGCCTCAGCGCCCTGCCCGGTTACGCCGAACCCTGGCAAACCCTCCGCCGCGAACTCGCCTGCGCCGCACCCTAACAGCCCACCCGCCGGGTTGCCGCCCGCCGCAGACGGTCGGCAATGGCTAAACCCAACCCAACCGCTTCCACATCCCGGCAGAAAATCACATCCACGCCCTGCTCATCCAGCCAGCGCATCCCGGCATAAATTTGGTGGGCAACACTGGGGAGGTCTGCGCCGAGGGGATACAGCGCCGCAGCCGCATCTTCCCACCCTGGCAGGTCTTCTTGCGCCGCAAGCCAACCCACCCTGCGCCCCTGCGCCCTGGCTTCCGTCAACGCGGCAAAAAGCGTCTCTTGGGCGTTTTCGCCGCCAAACAAAACCATCTCGGCACGGGGGGCGTAATGCTTCTCCAATAACCCCGGCGAGGGAAGCCCCGCTTCGGGGTTTCTTTTTTGCCCCAGCGCCGTCACCTGCCCCAAAACCGATTCCAACATCTCGCGGGTCACGCCGCCGGGGCGCAAAATCCGTGCCGGGGAGGTGGATACATCCACCACAGTCGACTCCAGCCCCACCTGGGTTTCGCCGCCGTCCAAAATCAAATCCACCCGCCCGTTCAGGTCTTGCCAAACGTGGGCGGCGGTTGTAGGGCTGGTGTGTCCGAATCGGTTGGCGGAGGGGGCGGCAATGGGTACGCCTGCCTGCTGCAAAAGCGCCTGTGCCACCGGGTGATTGGGAACCCGCACCGCTACGGTGGGCAAGCCTGCGCTCAACAATGCCGGAAGGTGGGGTAAACGGGGCAGGATGAGGGTCAGCGGACCGGGCCAGAAGGCTTCTGCCAGGGTTTGGGCTGCCGGTGAAACGGCGGACACAATGCGGGGCAGTTCTTCCTTGTCCGTCAGGTGGACGATGAGGGGGTCTTGAGTTGGTCTTTCTTTGGCGGTAAAAATACGGGCGAGGGCATCTGCATTGAGGGCATTTGCGCCCAAGCCGTACACTGTTTCGGTAGGAAAGGCAACCAAGCCGCCCTGTTGAAGGATGCGAGCGGCATGAGCAATGTTTTTTGGGGTGGCAGGGAGAATGGGGGTCATGGCATAAAAAGACCTGACGGTGGCGTCAGGTCTTGGCGGGTTACACTTGGGGCAGGTTTCGCCGCAAAAGCGGGTACATGGCAATTCCGCGCGAGGCTCCTTCGGCTACACAGGTGAGGGGGTTGTCCACCAGGTAGGCGGGGATGCCCAGGGTTTTGGTAAGCAGCTTATCCACGCCGCGCAAAAGGGCGCCGCCGCCGGTGAGCGCCATGCCCCGGTCTATGATGTCGGAGACGAGTTCTGGCGGGGTTTTTTCCAACACGCGGCGGCAGGTTTCGGTGAGGGCTTTGAGTGGGTCTTGCAGGGCTTCGACAATTTCGCCGGTGGTGAGGGTGACGGGGCGAGGCAGACCGGAGACCTGGTCTTGTCCTTGCACTTCCATGCTTTGTTCAATGTCCTGAGGAACGGCTGCGCCGATTCGGATTTTCATTTGCTCGGCGGTGAAGGTGGAGATGATGATGCCGTATTTGCGCCGGATGTAACTGACGATGGCTTCGTCCATGGACTGTCCGCCTGCCCGCATGGTTTCGGCGGAGACGATGCCGTACATGGCGAGGACGGCGGCTTGGGTGGCGCCTCCGCCGAGGCATACGACCATGTTGCCAGAGGGGGAGTTGATGGGCAGGTCTACGCCCAGGGCGGCGGCGAGGGGTTGTTGGATGAGGTAGGCATCCCGCGCTCCGGCTTGCAGGGCGGCTTCGTGTACGGCACGGCTTTCCACGCTGGTCACGCCGTGCGGGACGGTTATCATTACGTTGGGTCTGAAGATTTTTAAGGGGCTGCTGACTCGTTGCAGGAGTGCCCAGAGCAGACGCTCGGTGATTTCGTAATCTGCAATGACCCCGTTTTGTAAGGGGCGGGCGACCTCGATGGTTTCGGGAACCCGCCCTTCCATGTCTCTGGCTTGTTTGCCAACCTCTACAATTTTCTGGTCTGCAACGTCAATGGCGACAACGGTCGGTTCTTCCACGCTGACGCGCTGATTTTCGGCAATGCGGGTGTAGATGGTTCCCAGGTCTATGCCCAGGTCTTTCGAGAATCCTGCCATTTTATTGGTTTACTCTTCGCCAAAGGTACTGCGTTTGCGGGTATGGTAGCGCTTGGCGGCATCCAGGCGGAGGTTGGAGCGGCGCAGGGCGGCTTCTAGCGCCAGGTAGGTTTCCACGTCTTCCGCGTGTACGCTGGAGATGGCTTCTTCGGCTCTTCGGCGGGCTTCTTCGGCGCGGGCGGTGTCAATCTCCTGCACGTTTTCGGCGGCATCTGCCAGCACGGTGACGATTTGGGGCTGCACTTCGGCTACGCCGCCTGCTACGGTGAAGACGTGTTCTTCGGCTTTGTGGCGGACTTTGATGACGCCGTATTGAAGGGTGGTGAGCAGGGGGGCGTGGTGCGGCAGGATTCCCATTTCGCCATCGGTACCGGGGAGGACGACGATATCAACATCGCCTTCGTACACCAAACGGTCTTGGGAAACAATTTCACATCGAATGGTCATAAAAGTTCTCCGGTGTCTTGTGTCCGGCTTCGGGTCTATTCTTGCCCAAAGCCGGACACACTCGACACGAATTTACCCGCCGCTGGCAAGTTTTTGGGCTTTGGCGCGAACATCGTCAATGGTGCCGACCATCATAAAGGCTTGTTCGGGCAGGTCGTCACATTTGCCGTCCAAAATCTCGCGGAAGGAGCGGATGGTATCCCGCAGGGGGACATAAACGCCCTTGATGCCGGTGAATTGTTCGGCGGTAACGAAGGGTTGGGAGAAGAAGCGCTCAATTTTGCGGGCGCGGCTGACGAGGAGTTTGTCGTCTTCGGAGAGTTCGTCCACGCCGAGGATGGCGATGATGTCTTGCAGGTCTTTGTAGCGTTGCAGAACGCGCTGCACTTCGCGGGCGGTGGCGTAGTGTTCGCCGCCGACAATGTTGGGGTCGAGAATGCGGCTGGTGGAGGTGAGGGGGTCTACTGCCGGGTAGATACCTTTTTCCGCAATGGCGCGTTCGAGGGCGATGGTGGCATCGAGGTGGGTGAAGGTGGCAACCGGGGCGGGGTCGGAGTAGTCGTCTGCCGGAACGTACACGGCTTGCATGGAGGTGATGGAGCCGGTGCGGGTGGAGGTAATCCGCTCTTGTAGCTCACCCATTTCGGTTGCCAGGGTGGGTTGGTAACCTACGGCGGAGGGCATACGCCCCAACAGGGCGGAGACTTCGGAGCCGGACATGGTGAAGCGGAAGATGTTGTCGATGAAGAGCAGTACGTCCTTGCCCTGGTCGCGGAAGTATTCTGCCATTGCCAGCGCAGAAAGTGCTACGCGCAAGCGGACGCCGGAGGGTTCGTTCATCTGCCCGAAGACCATTACGGTGTCTTTCATTACGCCGGATTCAATCATTTCGCGGAAGAGGGAGGTGCCTTCGCGGGTGCGCTCGCCTACGCCAGCAAAGACGGAGTTTCCTTTGTGAACGCGGGCGATGGAGGAGATGAGTTCGGTGATGACGACTGTTTTTCCTACGCCTGCGCCACCGAAGATGCCGGTTTTACCGCCTTTGGTGAAGGGGGCGATG
>DYNS01000198.1 GCA_020720965.1 Anaerolinea sp.
GAGTGGCGGCGGGGGCTTGGGTGGCTGCCGGGGCGCTGCGGGTCGGGGTTGGGGAGGCGGCTATCGGCGTGAGGGGTTGGGATGCTTCAAAGAGCGGGTAAACCTCCACGGAGCGGTAGCCTGCCGAAGCGGCGGAAGTGAACAATCCCACGCATCCCTGTGCGCTTTGCAGTGGCACATCCCGGGCGATGAGCGTTTCGTCTAAAAAGATGTCGTAGGATGTTTCGCCGGAGAAGATTTGCAGGGTGTGATGGGTGGTTTCTGGCGGGGGCAGGTTGGCAAAGCCCTGGCGGTTGAAGGCGCCTTTTCCGTCAAAGTAGCCCCAAATGAGGGCGTCTGTTTCATCGGAGTAGCGCACAACCTGCGCCCCGTTGATTTGATAGGGCGAAGGCATATTGAAGAGCAATCCCGCGCCCTGCCCGGAGATGTGTTGAAAGTTGACCCGCAGGGTAAAGTTTTGGAAGGTGCTGGTTTCGTAGCCCATCCCGGCGTTTTGGGCAGCGGGGTCGTTTTGTAGCATCTGCTTATCGGTAATGTTCCAACTGCCGCTAAAGGGAACCCAACCCGCGCCGCCGGGGTCCTGGTCAAAGTCGCTGGCGTAAACCATGTCGCCGGGGTTTGGGTTGTCGGCGGCGGTGAGTTTGAAGGTGTCGAAGACTGCCGGACCCAGGGCGTAGAAGCCAATTAGCCCGTCTTGGTAAATGAGCGGGCGGTTTTCTATCATCCTTTGCCCGTTGACCTGAACGAGGTAATGTTCTTCGTACACGTATAAATCCAGGCGGAATTCGGTGGTGTTGATGGGCAGGCGCACTTGCTCTTGTATGACGAAACTGCCGTTTTCGTCCATGTAGCCGGAGACGAGTTCCAGGGTTTCTGCATCCGGGCGGGAGAGATAGACGCGGTGTTGTTTTTCGGTGAGGGTGGGGTATTGGGCATTGAAACTGATTCCCGCTGCCCGTGAGTCTTTTTTGAGGGTGATGTAAACGCTGGCGTGGTAGGAAGTATCCTCCGGCAGTTTGAATGGTATGTGAATTTGTGCCACACCTTCCCCGCCTACGGTTTGCGCCAATGTGCCGGTGCGAATGCTCCAAACGCCCTCGCCTACGAACCAACGCCGAAGGTTTACCTCTTCAAAGGATTGTTCGTAAGGCAGGGTGTAGGTGGTGAATTTTTGCCTGGGTGCCAACAAAATCTGAAAGGTTGCCAATAGCGCAAGCGCCCCTATCAACAAACCGCCGGCTGCCAGCAGGGCGCGGTTGCTGGGTAAGCCCGGAATCCGCGTCCGCAGGCTGTTGAGCAGGTTCTCCAGCCTTGCCAGGTGTGGTTGAAGTTGTTGGAGCAGGGGAGTTATCGCTTTCATGGCTTCATTGTATGTTGCGGGTTGCGTGTAAAAAATTGCAAACTCATATAGGATGGTTCTGTCACCTACGGCGCTTCGCCCTCAATTGCCACAGCACCGCAGCACAATTCCGCCTCTGTCAGCAGTTGCACGTTGTCTGGAAGGGCAAGAGTCTGGAATTCTTCTTCCGGGAGGATGAGAAGCCCCTCCACCAACAGCGGTGCTGAGTCTAATTTGTCGAAGTACAGGGTAAATTTGCCTTTTTTTGCGTCAAAAGTGCCCAGGTCAAAAAACTGATATTTGGTGTTAATCACCACCACGTTGGTTGGAATGAGCCTGCCTAAATCCGCAACGCTGAAGGCGCTAATATCCATCGCCTGTCGTTGGGAAGAAAAGACAAAACGCTTGTCAAAAAAGCCCAGGTTGGCGGGTTTGGAGTTGAGCAGGATGTATTGCGGCTGCGGGTAAAACTTTGCTTCCAGGCTCAGCTCGTTCATCGAAGCCGCCCCGCGCATCAGCAGGCGATATTGACCGCTTTCTGGCACGTTCACATCCACCCTAAACTGCGTGGGGCGCGGAATGCCGATAAAGCCGCCCGTAATCGTCCCCCACAAACCAGGGGTTATCATGTTCAGGCGGTTGTACTTGCTATCCGAAAAAAATTGGAACAACCGGAACATGGGAGAAAGGTAATAGGCGCTGGAAATCATGTTCGGGTTAAAGGCAATGGTTGTACCAATGGGCTTAAAAAACTGGGTGGGATGCTGTTTCAGGTACAAATTCAGCATCGAATCCTGCACATCCGAGGAAATCAGCGCCATTTGTTCGTCTGTTTCCAGGTCGCCGACTACCATCGGGTAGCGCAGGTCGTAGTAGCGGGTTAAATCCAACCGGCGCGAGAGAATCTGAATAAAGGCGCTCCAATTCGTGTCAATGTACAGCGGAACCCGCTCGGCTTGGGGCAGGTCGGTGAACTCATACAAGGCATAACTCTCGTTTTCAAACAACTTACTCACATAACCATCCCGCCGGTCTAACTCTGGCAAAATAATCCGCTCCACCTCGCGCAGGTACTCCTGCCCGCCCACCGGGTTGGCAATTAACTCCTTGTTCACCACGATATAGCGCAAACCCAAATCGCGGGCAATGTTCACCCACCAACCCTGCTGATAGTACATCGCTCTCAGCAGCAAAAAAAACTCATGCTTATTATCCGAATCGCCGGTGAGCCCGTAGTAAAAACTGGGCAAATCCAGGTAGTAAATATGGAACTTGTCTATAAATTTGTGTTCCACCCCGTTTATGTCCAAAATCGTTTTGGCTGTTTCGGTAGGGGGTAGCACAACCACCTTGCCGGGCGGCAGTTGCAGCAGGTAATTTTTCACTTCTTTCAGGGGTCCCACCGGGTAAGGGGTCAGGAAGTGGTCAAAATCGCCGCTGGAAAAAACCATCCGGTAAGAAGAAACCATTAACATGGGGATGAAAAAAAGAATCAGCGCGGCGAGGGGCGCCCACCGTTGTAGATTCTGCCTCCCTGCCGCCTGCCCGCCGTTAAAAAATCGTCTTCCCACTGCCGCGCTGCCCGTTTCATACGCCCACACAAAGCCGATGGATACCAGCACGCAAGCCATCATAAACATAATCAACTCAAAGCGATGCGGAAAGCGTAACACTTGCACCACCGTTGCCAGCAGTTTCACCACCAGGTCGCCGGGCAGGCTTTGGGTTCCATTGGCAAAATTGCTGATGAAGGCAATGGTACGGTGAAAAGTCGGCGCCCAAGCGGCGCCGGAATAACCCAGGGTTGCCCACATGGAAAAGACGATGTTCGTATAGACCACTGCCATAAAAGCCCGGAGAGGCTCGGTGTTAAAAATCTCTTTGCGGGCAGGTTTATACAGCAGGGGCAAAAACATCAGAACCATATAAGCCAGGTTGCTCCAGCGAGGCTCCTTGGCGAGATAATCGCCGGTGAGTTCCTTGTCCATAATGCCTGCCATATCAAAAGCCAGCACATGCCCCAGTGAAATGGAAGCATCCTGAATAAAGTAATAATCTGCCGGAACCGTCTCGGAGAGATTCGGCACCCCGCGCAGGGCATAGAACTTTACAAAGGCTCCGTAGGGCGCGAGGGTGAAGGCTCCCAGCATGACAAATGCGCCAATGCTGCGCCAAAAGCGCACTTGCACAAAAAGGCGCTTCCAATCCCGCCGAAAGAGTTGAAAGCCGCTTATCCAGGCACGCCAGCGCAGCAAATTTCGCCAGGATTGGTCCCTGATGGCTTGCAACCCATCCAGCAGGATGAGAGTCAGCACCGTCAGCGCCATGTAAAGCCCAAAGAGCACCAGGTAATGCACCGCCGGGTTGAATAAAGTCACCAGGCAGGCAATGATGATGGGTTTGTAGGGTTTGCGCTGCGGGAAGATGAGTCCGTCCGTCATCAGCACGGCGGCAACCAAAAAGAGTGAAAATCCCAGAATGAGGGTGTAAAAATGGGTGATTTTGGCGTAGGTCATCATTAAAAAGATGAACAGTACCGGCGCCGCCGAAAGGGTGTAAACCCTTTCCGGCTTGTATTGGGGTAAAACCCGCGCCAAAAAACCTGCCGTCACCAGGTATGCCAGGTAAGTAATGCCGGGGATGACCAGTACCATGGCAAAGGGTAAGATTTTGTAATAGCGCATCCAGGTTGTGAGGAAGGCATACCGCACCCGAAACTCGTACCCGTTGGTAAGCTGGTTAAATTTTCCCTCGGCTTGCTCAATTAACTGGCTTTGTGGGTTAAAAAACGGCACCAACTCATCCCCATTAATCACCGCTTCGCCGCTGAGTACGAGCGGAATATTGAAGATGACATTGCGGAAGATGAGCGCAAAAAGCGCAAAATAGGCAATTCCGACCCCGATGGCAATTTTGCGGGTGGCGGGCATGGCTTGGCTCTTTGGCTTAGTGGGCAATGCGCTCTCGCACTTCACCAAAGTAAGAGTCCAATTCGGCGCGTAGGGCGGCGCTACGGGCAGTTAAATGCTCGTGCAGAAACTCTCTCTCTCGCCAAACGGCTTGCAGCCCCTCCTGTAGAGTCTTTGCCCCAAAGGGTTGGTTGATGTTCAGGCTGTGGGCGCTCATCCCCAGGTATTCCACCAACTCCTGCACTTTCACGTCATATACCAGCCCAAAGAAAGGCTTACCCAAAATGGCGGCAAGGACCAGGGTATGCAACCGCTCTGCCAGCACAAGGTGACAGCTCGAAATAATCTCAGCCGCCTCTTGCGCGGTCTGCGGCTCGTGCAAGACATGCGGAATGGCGGGGATGCGCCGAAAGAAATCCTTTAGCACGGTCAGGTCATCGTTGGTTTTGAACTTGCTCTGCATCGGCAGGGCGTGCAGAGTGAGCGGGGTAACTGCGGGTAGTTGGATAAGGGCTTCCGCCAGGTTTTGCAAAAAAACCTCCCAGGCGGCGCGGTTTTCAATGTCGTAGTTCAGGTTCAGCGCCAGGTGCAAACTATCGGCGGGTGGGGTAGCGGGGAGGCGGAGAAGGGCTTGGGGTCGGTTGGCAAAGACGGCATCTGGCACGCGGCGCACTTTGGCGGCGGGGATTCCCAATTTTAGGCAGGTATGCAGTGATTTATCATCCCGTACGGAGAGAAAATCCACCTGCTGCAATATCATCCGCGCCAGGCGCTCGCCCCCCGGCGAGAGTAGGGGACCGACCCCAATGTTGCTCATCAACACTTTTTTGCGGGCTACCTGTTTGGTAAAGGTGACGGATGCCAAAATCATCCCCAGGGTGGCATAGCGGTTGCGCCCAACGCTGGCATACAGCTCTTTGATGATGCTCCCGCCGCCAAAAAAGAGCAGGTCGGAAGTAAGCAAATGCCCCAAAAAACGGGGCAGTTGGCGGGTGGTATGAAAAGTTTCCAGGTGAAAGCGGGGGCGCAGCATTCCAACGGTAAATTCCGGGTCGTAGGAATTCACCGCGTAACGATGCTCTTCTCCCAATTGAGAGAGAAAAGTTTCCAATAACAATTCGTCCCCAATGTTAAATTGCCCATGCGTGCCGAGGAAAGTAATTTTCATGGCTTTTTTCCTTTGGGCGCATCATAGCCCCATTTGGGGCGGGCAATACTATCAGGATGATTACAGGCTAAGAAGCTAACTGGGTAAAGGTGGATGTCAGCGCCGGGTATAGATTGCGATATAGCGGATATATTTGCGCGTAGGCGCTTGCCCGCTCCGGGTTGGGGAGGGTTCTACCCGTTACCTGTATTGCCGTTTCGCAGGCTTTTTCCACGCTGAGGAAGGCTCCTGCCCCGGTTGCCGCCAACAGCGCTGCGCCATACGCCGCGCCCTCGGTCGTGTTCACCGTCACCAGCTCGCAGTTCAACACATCTGCCAAAATTTGCTGCCAAAGCGGGCTTTTTGCCCCCCCACCAGAAACCCGCACCTGATGGATTTCTCCCAGCCCGGCGGTTTGCATCAGCGTAAACGAATCTTTTAGCCCAAACGCCACCCCCTCCAGCACGGCGCGGGTGAGATGC
>DYNS01000522.1 GCA_020720965.1 Anaerolinea sp.
GCCCCACAATGACGGAGACCGCCTCGGGGTTTTGGACTTCGGGCAGGGTGTGGGTCATCGCCCCATGGAATAACGCCACCATCTCCGGGGTGCCGTTGAACCGCTCCACGTCCAGGTTCTCCACCGGACGACCGTAGTCATGTGCGCCCGCCCCCACGTAGAAGGCTCCCTGTGCGTTTTCGATGTGCAGGGGCGGCTTTTGGGTTTTCAGCCCAAAAGTGCTGACGACCTGCTGCCTGCCGTTCCAGGCAACCTGGCTGAGGGTTTCCTGTCCGCCATGCGAACCGTATATTTTGAATGCGCCGTTTCCGGCATCTACTCCGAGGGTAATCATCTGGGTTCCTTTTCTGGTCTGGCGGCTCCTGAGGGAGCCTTTGGGTAGGTTAAGAATGGTAAGCGTCACCGCTTACCATTTTCTGCGTAGCCGGTGGCGCGAAGAACGACAAGCGGGGTGGTAACGATGGAAAATGCCCGGTCCTGATAATCACGAATCGAGCGCAGCAGCAGGTGCAGGCACAACTCTCCCAGCCCAACCCCCTCCATTGCCGCAACCTGGTGCAATTGGGAGACGACCTTCTTGGGGATGCGGTAGTTCATCACCCGCCGGGTGGCTCCCCCGCGCACGTATCCCCGCCGGGTTGTCGTCCCAAAATGGTAAGCGTCACCGCTTACCATTTCTGCCATCTCAAAAAGCGGCATGTTCCGGGTCAGGGTGGGGGGTACAGCAGGGCTGAAGCTGAGAGAGCGGGACAAAAAGATGCTTGCCACCACATCGGAAGAAGCCGCCTCCTGTTCGTAGGCGATGCGGTTTATCTTCTCCTGCACGTAACGCGCCAGGCGGTGCAGGTGGGGCGGCACGCGGAACGCCATGCCTGGGTTGCGTTTTTCCCAGGCGCGTTTGCGTCTGTAGGGGGTGGCGAGAAGGGGGGAGGGGGCTGCCGCTGTCATTTTCCCTGCTCCTGGGGGGGACAAACATAGCGCAGGTTCACCCAACCATCCTGGGTCTTGCCCCACTGCCCTCCATCCAAAGAAACCTGGGTCTCTGTGGCTTCGATGGGGGAGAGATAGGCAAGGGAGGCGGTGGCGGGGTACTCATAGCCGGGTCCAGAGCGGACATTGAGCCATGCCGCGCAGACGACCTGCCGTTGAAGCAGTGGGGTGGGGGAGGGCAGGGCGGGGGGCTGGTGGACCGGGGTTTGAAGCGGTACCGGGGTGGAGGTCGGAACAGCAGGAACAGCCTGCCAGGAGCAGGCAAGGGATGCCGCGAGTAGCAGCAGGATGGCGAGGAAGGGGATGAGGTTAGGTTTCATAAAAACGGGTTCCTTCATCGGTGTTACGAAGTTCGGTGTTATCAATGGCGATAACCGTGGCGCTTGCCTCTCTGACGTTGAGCCAGCGCACCCCGGCGATGCCGGAGAGGGCTTTTTCCAACACCGCAAGCATCTCTCTGCGGTTTGCCCCGCGCACCCCTCCCCCTTTCCGGGGAGGGATGCTGACCTGAAGCGCATCCCCCAGGAAGGGGGTGGCGCTCTCCAGGAGCGTTCCGGGGGGGGGGGGCTGGCTTAGATAGGGCGTACCGCTTCTTCTTTCCCTGCCGGAG
>DYNS01000199.1 GCA_020720965.1 Anaerolinea sp.
GGGAAGGTTGGGGGCTGAGGAGGGCTTCCACGCTGGGGGCGGGGATGCCGCTGAGGGAGGCGGCATCACGCAGCAGGGTGAGAATTCCCTCCTCTTTTAGCCGATAGTAAATATAACGCCCCTCGCGCCGGTCTTGCAAAACTTCGGCTTTGCGGAGCGCCATGAGATGTTGAGAGAGATAGGCTTGCCGCCAGCCCAAAACCGCCTCCAGGTGACAAACGCAGGCTTCGCCCCGCCCAATGACCAGCAGAATAGCCAGGCGGGCGGGCGAGGCTATGGCTTGTAGGGTTGGGCTGGTTTGTTCCGCAATTTGGGGAATGCTGAGGCTGGCTGGCATGGGTGGATTTTACTAGAATTCTCTCCCAATTTATTCCTTTGCCAGGTGCAAAAAGACATCTTCCAGCGTGCGCTCCCCGGCTTGGATGCTTTGTACCTGCACTCCTGCGGAATTCAGCGCTTGCTGTAGGCTGGTTGGGCTGCCAGGGGCTTGCAAAATGACTCGTAGATGGTCGCCTGCCAAAGCGGCGCGTATAACGCCTGGGGCGGCTTCCAACGCTGCCAGCCCCGCAAGCAAGGGTTGGGCGTAGATTTCGTACACATCGCCGGGGACATATTGCTCTTTGAGCGCCAGGGGGGTATCCATTGCCAGCAGTTTCCCGTTTCGCATCATCCCCACCCGGTTACAGTATTCGGCTTCGTCCATGTAATGGGTGGTGACGAGGATGGTCACTCCCTCCGCCGCCAGGTCGTAGATTAAGTCCCAAAAGGCGCGGCGGGCATTGGGGTCTACCCCGCTGGTTGGCTCGTCTAAAAACAGGAGTTTGGGGCGGTGAACAATGGCAATGCCCAAAGCCAGCCTTTGCCTCCAACCTGCCGAGAGCTCGCGGGTGAGGGCGTTTTCGTGCCCGCCTAGCCCTACGTGTGCCAGGGTTTCTTGCAGGCGCTTAGGGTCGTTAATTCCATACACGCCGCCATAAAATTGCAGGTTTTCCAGCACGGTCAGGTCATCGTAAATGGCAAACTTTTGCGACATATACCCGGCGCGGGCGCGCACCTCCTCCGACTGGCGGAAGACATCGTAGCCCAATACCGAGGCTTCGCCGCTGCTGGGGGCAATTAAGCCCAACAACATGCGGATGGTGGTCGTTTTTCCGCTACCGTTGGGACCCAGGTAGCCAACGACTTCGCCTTCTTCTACAGCGAAAGAGACGTGGTCTACGGCGGTAAATTCGCCGAATTTACGGGTAAGGTTTTGGACGGAGATGACAGGCATAGGTAAGGTTGGGTGAAATAGGCAGGGAAATTAGCGCGAAAGGGCGATGAAGACATCTTCCAGGGTGGGCGGGAGGGAGCGCAGGGAGGTGAGTACTCCACCGGATGCCGGGATTGCCGTTTCCAGGCGCGAAATCACCTCCAGCGCCTGATTCGCCTCCACCCGCAGGTGTAGACGGTCGCCAAAGGCTTGGACATCTTCCACGCCCTGCGTTCTTTCTGCCAGGTGTCGAATTTCGGTTAGCGGAGTGCCACGCAGTTCCAAAATTTGCCCATCTAACAGGGTGCGTAACTGCCCTGGGGTTCCCTCTGCGACCAGTTTGCCCTGCTTCATAAACCCGATGCGATGACAGCGGGCGGCTTCGTCCATGTAGGGGGTGGAGATGAGTACCGAAACCTGCCCCTGGCTAACCAGTTGGATGATGAGCTGCCAAAAATCCTGCCGGGTGACGGGGTCTACGCCGGTTGTGGGTTCATCCAACAGGAGGATGCGGGGGCGGGAGACAAGGGCGGATGCCAAGCCGAGTTTTTGCTTCATGCCGCCGGAGAGTTGCCCGGCAGAGCGGTTTTGGAAGGCGGCAAGCCCCACAAACTCCAAAATTTCCATGGAGCGGGGCAGCCAATCGCGGGAGGAAAGCCCGCGCACTTCTGCAAAGAAGCGAATGTTTTCCAGCACGGTCAGGTCTTCGTACATGGAGAAGCGCTGCGAGAGATAGCCAATTTGGGCGCGGGCTTCCTCGGTTTGGGTGCGAACATCTGCCCCGCCGACTGTTACCGAGCCGGAATCGGCTTGCAGTGCGCCGCAGAGCAGGCGCAGGGTGGTGGTTTTACCTGCGCCGTCTGCGCCCACCAAGCCGTAAATTTCGCCGGGGGCAATTTGCAGGTTCATTCCATCCACTGCTTGCACGTTTCCAAAGGTCTTTTTTAGTTCGCGGGCGAGAATCATGCAACTCATCCTTTTGGGGCAGGCTTGGTTTTATTCAAAAACCACATCGGCGGGCATACCGGGCTTTAGTTTGCCCTGCGAATCTTCCAGTTGGAGGGTGATGGCGAAGACGGTCGTTTTGCGCCCATCCACCGTTTGAACGTTGCGGGGTGTGAATTCGGCGCGGTCTGAGATGGCGCTGACGGTGGCGGCGAAGGTTTCGCCGGGGAAGGAGTCTACGGTCACTTGCACGCTTTGCCCCAGGCTCACTTCGCCGTAGCGGTCTTCTGGGATGTAAACGGTGATGCTGAGGTTGGAAAGGTTTGCCAGAGTGAGCAGAACTGCGCCGGGGTTCACCACTTCGCCGGGTTCCACGCTGCGGGTGAGCACGACCCCGTCGGTGGGGGCGTAGGTGGTCAGTTTTTGGATTTGGACATCCAACAGCGCCAGGTTGGCTTCTGCCTGGGCAACCGCGCTTTGTGCCTGGGCAACGGCGGCTTCTGCCTGGGCGAGGGTTTGTTGGGCGGCAAAGACTTTGGGGGAGTTTTGCCCGGTTTGCAGGGCGCGAACCTGGTCAGATGCGAGGGAGGCGCGTTCCTGGGCTACTCGCAGTTCGGCGCGGGCGGTGAGGACATCCTGCGCCCCTTCGGTGGTGAGGGCATCTTCGTATTCCTGTTGGGCGTCATCCAACTCGGAGAGGGCATCGTCAAAGGCGGTTTGGGCGGCGTCTCGCAGTTCCTGGTCGCCGCTGGATGTGGCATCCAGGACTGCCTGGGCGCTTTGGTAGGCGGCGCGGGCTTGCGCCAAGCGGGCTTCGGCGGCGAGGAAATCGCCGCTGGCGGCTTTTTCTTCGTAGAACTTCAGGTTTTCTTCGGTTTTTTGCAGGGCGGCTTGGGCGCTTTCGGCATCTTTTTCGTAGGCGGCGAGCTGCTCGGCGCGGCTGAAGTACCAGGAGGGCTGGTTGTAGTCACCGGGTTCGGTTTCTTTCCAGTCTGCTGTTCGCTGGGCGGTTTCTTCTGCCAGCGCGGCGGATAGGGTGAGTTGATATTGCGCCTGAGCGGCGGCGAACCCGGCTTGGGCGGTGGTTACTGCCGCTTTAGCGGAATTCAGGCTGGCGGCGGCGAGGTCGCGCTGCGCCTGGAGCAGGGTTGCATCCAGGGTGAGGAGGGTATCTCCGGCGGAGACGAAATCCCCCTCTCCGGCGAGGACATTCAGTGCCCTACCAGAGGCTTCGGAGGAAATGGAGGTCTGCGCCGCTTCGACAGTGCCGCTGGCTGTGAGGGCGGTGGAGGTGGGGGCGGCAAAGTTTTGCCAGAGGAAGTAGCCTGCCGTGCCGAGGATGGTGAGCAGGACAAGGAGAATGACGGGAAGAGGGGGGCGATTGTGTGACATGAGAACTCCGGGTGTGGGAAGTGAATGGTGGGCAGGTGGGTGAGGGAAGGTTAATCCAACCTTTTGCGGAAGCGCAGGGCGGCGGCGCCCATGATGAAGATGCCAAAGGCGGTGAGGGCGATGAGGTCTGGCAGGATGCTGGATATTCCAACCCCTTTGAGCAACAAAACGCGGATGATGCTGAGGTAGTAACGCAGAGGCATGAGGTAGGAAACCCACTGCAAGACCTGGGGCATGGCTTCTAGCGGGAAGAAGAAGCCGGAAAGGAAGATGGCAGGCAGGAGGGTCATCCACACGGTGAGCATGGCTTCTTGTTGGGTATTGGCGATGGTGGAGGCGAATAAGCCAACCCCCAAGCCGGAAAGTAGAAAGATGGCAGAGACGACCATGATAAGCAGCATGGAGCCGCGTATGGGAACGCCGAACCACCAGTTGCCAACCAGTAGCACTTCCAGGGTGTCAAAGAGGGCGAGGATGGTGTAGGGCAGCACTTTGCCAATGACCAGTTCCCAGGAGCGGATGGGCGTGACGATGAGCTGTTCTATGGTTCCGCGTTCACGCTCGCGCACAATGGCGGAGGCGGTGAGGATGGCGGTGATGGCGTATAAAATCATGCCGATGACGCCGGGTATCATAAAATGGGCGCTGATTAAATCCGGGTTGTACCAGACGGTGGTGCTGACGCTGACCGGCGGTTGAAGTTTGAGGTTTTGCCCGGAGCGGCTGACTTTTTGGCTGAGGATGGCGGTGGCGTGGTTTTGCCCAATCAGCTGCGCGGCGGAGAGGGAGGTGGCGGCAACCGAGGGGTCGGAGCCATCTAAAATGAACATGACCTGGGCGTTGCCCTCCGAGAGCCGGACGGGGTAGTCTGGCGGGATGAGGAGGGCGGCGCGGGCTTTACCGGTTTCGATGAGGCTCTGAATCTCTGCTTCGGAGTGGGCGGTGTAGGCAACCGAAAAGTAATCGGCGGCGCGGTAGGCGTCGAGCAGGGCGCGGGCTTCCGGGCTGTTGCTTTGGTCAAAGACTGCCAAAGGCACGTTTCGCACGTCATTGGTGGCGGCGTACCCCAGCAGGAACAACTGCATAATGGGGATGACCAGGATGAGGGCGAGGGTGCGTTTATCCCGAAAGATTTGGATAAATTCCTTGCGGATGATGGAGAAGAGGCGAGAGTTCATAGGCGGAAGAGGGGAGAGGAAACGGGGCGGGGGATAGGTTAGCGTAAAACGCCGTGCAAGAAGACTTGCATAAAATCTTCCAGGCGGACGGTGCGGATTTCGGAAGGAATGCCAGAGTCGTGAAGCAGAATTTCGGTAAGGTAGTAGGCAAAGATGTTGCCGATGAAGACCCGTACCAGGGTGGGTAGGGCTATTTCGGGGCGCAGGTCACTTTCAGGGTTGTCAAAACGTGCAATGAGCGGGTACATCATGGGGTAGATGGTTTCTACCAGTTTGGGAAAGTGCCTGCCGCGAAATTCCACAATTTCTATAAACATCAGTTTGATAAAATCCGGGTCGTTTCCCAGGGTTGCTTCTAGCAGGTTGGTGACATTGGCGATAAAGGCTTCGGCGGTATCTCCTGGCGCTTCTTGCAGGACGGGAAAAATGGTGAGGTAGGGATGCTTGGCAATGACCAGCGCCTGAAAAATCTCATCTTTGCCGGGGAAGTGATTGTAAATGCCGCCCGGCGTAAGACCGGCAGCCAGGGCGATTTGGCGCATGGAGGTGGCAGAGTAGCCGTTTTGCAAAAACAAGAGATAAGCGGAATCTAAAATTGCTTGGTAGGTACGCTCGCCTTTGGTAGTTTCGGTGGTTGGTGGGGAAGACATAGTAAAAATGAACGTTTGTTTATATTTTTAGCAAAATTGTAAGCGTAGAGAAAACGCTTGTCAAGGGCGTATTTTGCTGTTTCTTATAATGCAAATATTTGCATTTGCATTATATATCGTTATAATCATCGGGCAATTCTCACCAATGGAGGAGAAAAGACAAAATGCGACTTAACCCCGCTCTGCAAGCCCAAACCGCCCGCAAATGGCTCATCTTGTGGGGATTGGCGCTCCTTACCTTGCTCCTGGCGCTGATAGCCATCAACGCCGGAGCCGCCAATACCAACCCGCTCCAGGTGTTGCGCACTTTGCTGGGGCTGGAAACCGGCACGGCAAATATCGTCATCTGGAACATCCGCCTGCCGCGTGTATTGGCTGGCATCATCGCCGGGGCTGGGCT
>DYNS01000200.1 GCA_020720965.1 Anaerolinea sp.
GCGCTTCGGTGGCGGGGGCGGCAGGAGCGCCGCAGGCGGCGAGCATCATGCTGGCGACAACCAACAGGCTCATCAAAGCAAAAATCTTACGCATTGTTCTTTCTCCTCACTACTGTATCATTTGGTAGGGTAATAAAAAACGGACGGTAGAACGGGGGGGTTGCGCTGGTGAGAATCACCTCCTTTCGGGTTAAGCCATGTGACAGGCAACGTAGTGACCGGGTTTGGCTTCTCGCCATTCGGGTTGTTGCTGGGCGCAGATGTCTTTGGCGATGGGGCAGCGGGTGCGGAAGCGGCAACCGGAAGGCGGGTTTGCAGGGGAGGGAACGTCTCCCTCCAAAATCACACGGCGGCGTTGTTCTTCCGCCACCGGGTCTGCTATGGGGACGGCAGAGAGCAGGGCTTGGGTGTAGGGGTGCAGAGGCTCACGGTAAAGGGTATTGTGGTCTGCCAGTTCGGCGATAATGCCGAGGTACATAACGGCGATGCGGTCACTGATGTGCCGCACCATGGAGAGGTCGTGGGCGATGAAGAGGTAGGTCAGCCCGAATTCTTTTTGCAGGTCTTCCAGCAGGTTGACAACCTGCGCCTGAATGGATACATCCAGGGCGGAGATGGGTTCATCACAGACGATGAAGGACGGGTTGAGGGCTACGGCGCGGGCAATGCCAATGCGCTGCCTTTGCCCGCCGGAAAATTCGTGCGGGTAGCGGGAGGCAAAGTCTGGGCTGAGTTTGACTCGCTCTAACAATTGGCGCACGCGAGATTGCACATCTTTGGGGGCTACCGTCCCATGTACGAGCATGGGTTCGGCGACAATATCGCCTACGGTCATGCGCGGGTTCAGGCTGGCGTAAGGGTCCTGAAAAATCATCTGCATTTTGCGGCGCAGTTGGCGCAGTTGCTCGCCCTTTAAGCTGACGAGGTTCACGCCTTCAAACTCCACCTTGCCAGCGGTGGGGGTATAGAGTTGCAGGATGGTGCGCCCGGCAGTGGATTTTCCGCAGCCGGATTCGCCGACCAAGCCGAGGGTTTCGCCTTTGTACACATCAAAAGATACGCCATCTACAGCGCGGACTGCGCCGACCTGACGCTGAAAGACCCCCCGGTAAATGGGAAAGTGTTTGACGAGAGAATCTACATGCAGGAGAACTTCTTTGTTTGCCATGATTTATTTCCTCCCTGCCGAAATATCTACCCAGCAGGCAACCCGGTGTCCGGGGGCGACTTCTTGCAGGGTTGGGTTTTCTTTCCAACAACGGTCTGTCACCCACTGACAGCGGGGCGCAAAGGGGCAGGATGTCGGTTTTTGGTAGAGTACCGGGGGCAAGCCTTCGATGCTGTAAAGGCGCTTGCGCTCGGTTTCGTCAATGCGGGGCAGGCTGCCCAGTAAGCCGACTGTGTAGGGGTGGCGCGGATTGGCGTACAGGTCTTTGACTTCGGATTCTTCCACAATAAAGCCGCCGTACATCACCAGTACGCGCTGCGCCAAACCAGCGACAATGCCGAGGTCGTGCGTAATCCAGATGATGGACATGCCAATTTCATCACGCAGGCGTTTGACCAGTTCGACAATCTGCGCCTGAATGGTGACATCCAGAGCGGTGGTCGGTTCATCGGCGATGAGGATTTGGGGGGTGCAGGCGAGCGCCATGGCAATCATCACCCGCTGCCGCATTCCACCAGAAAATTGATGCGGGTAATCTTTGAGACGGTCTTTGGCTTTCGGAATTCCCACCATTTCCAACAATTCGGCGGCGCGAGTGTTGGCTTGCTCGGTAGACATGCCCAGGTGCAGTTGCAGGGGTTCGGTCAGCTGTTTGCCGATGGTCAGAACCGGGTTGAGGGATGTCATCGGGTCCTGGAAAATCATGGCGATTTGCGCCCCCCGAATTTGACGGATTTTATCTGCGGGCATGGATAGCAAGTCTTCCCCGCGATAAAAAGCCTTGCCCGCAACAACCTTGCCGGGCGGGGATGGAATGAGGCGCAGGACAGACATCATGGTTACGCTTTTGCCGCAACCGCTTTCTCCTACCACCCCAATAGTCTCACCTTCTTTTAACCCAAAGGAAACACCGTTGACGGCGTGGACAATTCCATCGGGTGTGCGGAACTGGGTTTCGAGCCCCTGGACGTCGAGCAGAAATTCGGGCATCCGTTTCATTCCTTTACATGGCTGTATTTTTTTAGCCTGTTGTTTTTCTTAACAGCGGGCAGGCGGGATTATACTCGTTATCGCAAAGGCAAGTCAATTACAGGGCAATCCATAACGCCCAAAATACCTCAAAAAGGGCATATTCCGGGGTGAAAAAGGCTTCTAAAACAACTTTTGAGGCAAGCCGGCGTAAATAACGCCAGAAAAAAGGAGTAAACATCATGTTGGATATTGCCAAAATCTTAAAAACAAGCTGGAACACCCTCTGGAACTATCGCACCTTGTGGCTCGTGGGGTTTCTCCTCGCCCTTACGGTGGGGGGCGGAGCGGGAAGCGGCAGCAATTATTCGTTTAACGACAACGATTTCAATCCCGGCAGAGACCGGGAAAACGGGTCTGGCGAGGGCTGGGATGTGATTCCGCGTGGAGCCGACTCGCCGGAGGAGATGATGCGTGAGGTGCAAAGTGCCTGGCAAACTCTGCAAAGCCAATACCCGCAGGAGTTGAGGCTGGGAATCAGCGCCCTGGTTCTGCTCGTGGTCATCGGTCTGGTTCTGGGCTTGCTCGGAGCGGTAGCGCGTTATGTAGCAGAGACAGCCGCCATTCGCATGGTGGATGAATATCAGCAAGCCGGGTTTCGGGTTGGCTGGCGGGAGGTTTGGGCGCAGGGTTGGAATGTTTCTGCCTGGCGTTTGCTCCTGGTCAATTTCCTGCTCAACCTGCCTGTCTTTTTCTTCCTTTTGTCCCTGCTGCTTGTTGGTTGGTGGTTTTTCGCCTCCGTTCTGGGTGGGGAGCAGAGTGCCATTCTCACAAGTTTGGTCGCCGGGGGCGGGGTTGTCCTGCTCATCGGGTTGTTTACCTGGTTTGTGATGCTGTTTCTCAACCTGCTGCGCGAGTTTGCCTGGCGCTTCATCACCCTGCAAAATGCCGGGGTCTGGCAGTCCATCCGCCTGGCGGGCGGGCTGTTTAAACGGCAGTGGAAAAATATTGGGTTGATGTGGCTGGTGATGATTGCCGTCAACCTGGGCTGGGGAATTGGCTTTTTGCTTTTACTCCTGCCCCTGCTGCTGATTTCCGTATTCACCAGCATTGGCGCGGCTGCCATCAGCGCCATCCCGGTTTTGCTGGCAGCGGGCGCGGCGAGTTTGCTTTCTGCGCCGGGTTATTGGCCCTGGGTCTTTGGTGCCATCTTTGCCCTGCCGCTCTTCAGCGCCCTGGCGCTCTCGCCCATTTTGGTGGCGAGGGGTTGGGGGTTGGTGTACCAATCCGGGGTCTGGACGACAACCTACCGTGAGTTACTCACCCTGGAAAGCCCCTCCGCCCCGCAGGAAGAGCCTGCCATCGCCGCAGAGTGACTATCAAACGCCGCAAACAAAAAAAAGTGCGGAAAACCGCACTTTTTTTTTGTTTAACCCGCAACCCAACCGCCAGGGTTGGAGGAGGCTGGGGGGGGAACCCCTAACAGAACGATGGTGATGTTATCGTGACCCCCGCGTGAGTTGGCAAGAGTTACAAGGGCGAGGGCAGCCTGGTTAAGAGTCCGTTTTTGCAGGGCATCCCGAATTTCATCGTCCCCAACCAGGTCTGTCAGCCCGTCCGAGCAGAGCAGAATAACGTCTCCCGGCTCCAGGTTCAAGCCCTGGTTGCGCTTTGCCTGTGCGTCTGTGTCTTCGGGGCGCAAAAAGAGGCGCAAATCTGGCTCCGATGGTTCTGAAGCGCCCAGATAGCGGCGAATGACATGCAGGTTGGGATGGTTTTTGATGGCGTTGCGCTCAATAATCCCTTTTTCCAGGGCTTCCTGCACCCAGGTATGGTCGCGGCTAAGTTGGCGAATATTCCTACCCCGCACCAGATAAATGCGCGAATCGCCCGCGTAGGCAATATATAGCTGCGTACCAATCACCCAGGCGCAGGCGGCAGTCGCGCCCATGCCCCGGCGAGCGGAATCGTCTTCTGCTTTTTGATAAATAGATTCACTGGCGCGATAAAAACTCTGCTGAAACACAGCCAATGGATAACCGCCCTCACGCTTTTCCACCATCTCGCTGATGATGTTCACCGCCATCTCAGAAGCAACCTCCCCGGCGCGATGCCCGCCAATGCCATCCGAGACGATGGCAAACACGGACGGGGTGGGGTTGATGCTGCTGAGGAGATGCGCCGAAACGGCGAAGTTATCTTCGTTATTTTTGCCGCTCATGCCGGGGTGAGTTTGGGCGGCAATAAACAGGTGTGCCTGGTTGGTTCGTATCATCCGTCTTCTAAAGAGGGGTTAGGGTTGGTTTCTTTGGAGAAGGGGGTTTTGCAAGGACAAACCGGTAGGTAAGTTCGCCAAAGTGTATCATATCGCCGTGTTTGAGGGCACGCCCCTCTTTGGGGAGGCGCTCGTAGTTGAGCCAGCAACCCGAAACCGAGTTCTGGTCTGCCAGCGTGAAGGCGTTTTGCTCGTAACGCAGGCGGGCTTGTAGAGGGGCAAGGGAGGGGTGGTCTAGCACGTTGGTTGCCTGGGTGGGGTCTGTGCCAAAGGTCATCTCTGCGCCGGTGAGGGGAATGGGGTCGCCGGGGGTGGGTAGTCCCTCCGGGCTGAGTTTGACCAGGTAGGCAAGCGGGGGCGGGGTTTTGCGGCGCAGCCAGGGGAAGGGGGAGGCGGCAGGCGCAGGGGAGGCATCTACCGGCTGGGTAACGGGGTCCTGTTGCAGGGCGCGGGCGCGTCTTCTTTCTGCCAGGGCGGTGAAGGTTCGCTTGCCGCCAAAAAACAGGATAACGGTCAGCGCCAGCCCTGCCAGGACTATCAGAAAGAGGGTGAGGGCGTAGGCATTTTTGCGAATGAGGCCCCAAACGCCGCCGGGAGGTTGAATGACGGTCACTTGTACCGGGATGGGTTGACTTTGGCTGCTCATCCCCAGGTTGTCGGTGACTTCCAAGAGCAGGGTGTGAGTTGCGGAGACCTGGTAATCGCGCAAGTCCCAGGTGAATTGGTCGAAAGGGGCGGAGGTGTTTTCGTCAACCATGACTCCATCGACCAGTAGAGCGGTGCGGCGCAGGGGGCGGGGAAAACCGTCCTTAAATTCCAACAGGGCAGAGATGGATTGTTCGGCGGGCAGAAAGGTGTCGTAGTCGAAGGGGGTTTCTTCGTTTTGACGGATGAGGCTGGAGGGGGGCGCGAGGAGAGCCGCGCTGGGGGGGAGGACGTTCAGAAGGAAGTTTTCGGTTTGGCTGGTGCTTGCGCCGACCTGCACCGCCAGGCTGTGCGTGCCTTCGGTGCGGATGCCGGACTGATAGGTAACCCGGTAAATGAAGCGCAGGGGCGAGAACCAGGTTTCCGGGTCTGGCAGGGTTTCGGAGCCGGTGAAGGCGGCGTAAGAGCCGCCGGTTTGCTGCGCCAGGTCTTGCAGGGCGAGGGCGCCAGGGTGGGTGAGATAGGCATCCGAGTCGGTCATCCAGACGAAGATGCGTACCTGCGCCTGCTGGGCGCGGGTGAGGAGTTCTGGCAGATTTGCCAGGTCGCGGTTTTCCAGGTGGGGGCTGATGAGGAGAATGGCTTTTTTCCCGCCGGGTGGGGCAGAGGCGGCGAGAGCGTCATCCAGCGCGTAGGCGAGAGCGCCCAGACTGGGAGTGGCGGCGCGTAAACCCGGGTCGAAGGTTTGCAGGCGGG
>DYNS01000523.1 GCA_020720965.1 Anaerolinea sp.
GGGCGGGAACGCCCCGCAAGCGCGTTGTTCAACCTGCGGAGCGTTCTTTGAGACAAACCATACACCTGGCAGGGAAGGGGAGTGCAGTCCCCTCCCTGCTCTTTTCTTTTAAGAAGGCTTAGATGGTGGTGTAGTTGGTTTTGTTGATGCTGGCATCGTTGCGGGTTTCTTCGGCGGCGCGTTCTACCCCGGCAAAGAAATCGGCGGCGGACATGTTGCCGTGAATCATATCGGCGTAGTTTTCGCTGTAGGCTTTGTCCACCAACGGGTAACTGGTGAAGTACATGTGGACGATTTTGCCATTGGCATTTTTGACGGCGTCGCTGATGGAGGCGGAGTATTCGCTCACTTTGCCGGAGGCGGCGTCTTTGAGCGGGAGCGGGGAGCCGACCTTGCTGCCCCAGAATTCTGCCATCTCGGGGGAGTAGAAGAGGCGCATCAGTTCCATGCCCCAGAGCGGATTGGCGCTGTTGCCAATTTGCATATCGGCGCCGCCCAACTGACCCTGAATGGCTTTGTTATCGCCCAGACCGCTGGCGGGCATGGGAACGCCCGCAAACTTCATGCGGAAACCGGCGGGGGTGGTGGATGCCATTTCGCTGGCGAGCCAGGAGCCGTTGGGAATCATGGCGGCTTTGCCGTCCACAAACAACTGCTGCGAGGAGGTGTGGTCCATTGCATCCGAGCCGGGGATGACCCAGCCGTTTTTGATGATTTGCTGGTGCTGTTCGGCTGCCCAGATTAAGCCTTCGTTGAGGAAAGCGCCGGGGACGAGGTTGTGCATGTCCATCCAGGCTTTGTCGCCGACTGTTTTGTAGAGCAGGGGGGTGGTGAGCCAGCCAAAGTAGTTGTACAAACCACAGTATGCCCAGGGGTAAGTAACCTTGGCAATTTCTTCCTGCAACTTCATAAAATCTTCCCAACTGAGGGTGTCGGGAGCGGGCCAGCCGTTCTTCTCGAACATATCCACGTTGTAGAACATGCCGTAGGCAAAGGAAGTCTGAGGGAAGGACCACTGATGGTCGGTGAGACCCTGGTTGGCTTCGGCGAGTACGCCTGCGTTGAAGAGGTCGCCCACGCGTTGACCCTTCCATGCGCCGTAGGCTTCCACGTCCAGCAGGAAGTCACCGGGCATGACGAGCTTTTCTTCCACGCCCTTCTTCCAGTCGCCACCCCAGGAGCCGATGGCGTAGAACAGGAATTCCGGCACTTCACCGGCGATGAGTTTGGGTTGAACTTTGTCCCAGATGGTGGGGTCGAAGGTGAGGTTGAGTTTGACGCCGGGATGTTCTTTTGCCATCAGGTCGGTGAAGATGCTGCCCCATTCTTCGCCAAAACCGCCCTTGAAGAGAGCCAGTTCCAGCGGTTCGGCAGGCGCTTCGCCGAGCATTTTGTACCAGTCGCCCTGGGAGACGAGGCTGCCAAAGGTGTGGTCGCCAGGGAGTTTTGCCCATTGTTCGGGATTTTTGGCAAACTCATGCCCAAAGAGCGGGGCGGCGGCGGGGGCTTCGGTGGCGGGGACAGCAGTAGCGGGGACGGCGGTGGCAGGTACGGCGGTGGAGGCGGCAGCGGCGGGGGTTTCGGTGGCGGCAGGGG
>DYNS01000524.1 GCA_020720965.1 Anaerolinea sp.
CGGAGGACATTTGGCGCAGGGTGTACCCGGCGGCAGTGAGGGTTTGCCAGGCTACGACTTCGGCTTCGGGTCCGTGCAGTTCCAAAAGAAGGGTGGGAGCGTGCTCGGCGAGAATGCGTCTCATGCCGGGCAGGGCAAGGACTTCGCCACCTTCGATGTCCATTTTGACGAGGTGAGGCGGGGGGTTGCCCTGGAGAAAGACGAAGTCGTCTAGGGAGAGGGCTGGTACTTTGAGTTCGGCTTTGTACGATTCGGCGCGCCGCCCGGCGGAACCGGCGGCTTTGCCCATGCCTATCGATTCGTGGACGTAGAAGAGCGCCTCGCCGCTGGCGTTGAGGACGGCGGCATGAATCAGTTGGACGTTGGCGGCGTGATTCAGTTCCAAGTTGGCGCGGATGCGCTCCAGGTTGGCGGGTAAAGCCTCGAAAGCGTAGATTTTGGCATTGGCTCCCGCCAGGCGGGCAAACATCAGGCTGATGTAGCCGATGTTCGCGCCCACGTCATAAATCACCTGCTCTGGGCGCACAAAGTCCGGCAGGGCGGCTTGCAGGTCGGGTTCGTAAGTGCCGAGCCAGCGACTCTTTTCGGTTTTAAGGTTAATCTGCACCCGGTAGCCTTTCAGTGCCCCGGCAGCGACCTGAATGACGGTTAAGCCTTCTTCGGCAGCAGCGTTGATGGAGCCGCGCAGCAATTTTGCCAGGAGAGGAAAGCGGTACAGCGCCTGCTTGAACGAGAGGGGCAGGATGCGGGCAAGGAAGGAGAAAAAGGAAAGGAGGGTTTTCTTCATGGGCGGAACATTATACAGGGAGAGTCTTACGCCCTCATCCCCCTTCCCCCGGCGGGGGAAGGACTCAGGGCAAAATCTGATACACCGTAAAGCGTTTATTATGAAAAACTTCCGCCAACTCCACCCCGCAGGAGGCAACCTTTTGCGGGGCTATCTGCCCCACATCGCCCATTTTTTCATGCAAGACGAGGTAGTCGCCTTTTGGCAGGTCTTCGCAGCGGGTCGTCATAAAGGAGAGGCGGGCGGTGAACAGGCTCAGGGCGCGGGGGCGGGCAAAGACCAGGACGGCATCGGCGGGGGTGTTTTCGCGCACAAAGGCAAACACCTCGTCACTGTACGGGTCAAAGGGACCGTTAATCGCCCGGTCGGACGATAAATTTGTATAGACAAGTTGCAAAGAAACCGCCAGAGACAAAGCAATCAGCGCCAACCAAAAACCTGTCACCCAGCGGGAGAAGCGAGGCAAAGCCAGGCGCATCCCCTCCGCGCTAAACAAAAGCAGGACAGGCAAAACCGGGTAAAGAAAACGCAGCCCCTGCCTTTCGGGCCACAGCACAAATACGGCAAAAGTCGCCAGACTGTAAGCGTACAAAGCCGCGTCCCTACGTCCGTTACGCGCCAGGCTAAAAGGCAAAAACAAAGCCAAAGCCGGGTAAAAAACGTGGGCAGCGGGCAAGTATTCAAAAAGCCGCCAGGGTAAAGCCAGGTAAAAGAGCAGGTTATCCCACAGGCGGGGCAGCGAGAACAGGGAAAAATGCGTCAGGTAAGAGCCTTCGCCGTTGGGGAATAAAAGGGCAGAGGCGGCA
>DYNS01000201.1 GCA_020720965.1 Anaerolinea sp.
CAAAATCTCATCTGAGCGGGTCATTGGGGCTTCTCCGGGCGGCTGACGGGTAGGTTGATTTCGTTTACGGCGCGAAAGATGTCGTGGTGTTGCAGGGTCATCTTAAGACCGGCGCGGGCGGCAAAGGTTTGCAGGTCTTGGCGTACTTCGCGGACGGGGTTGGGGCAGCCGCGCAGGTCTATGCGTAAAATCATCACATAGTCGCCGTGTGAGACGGTGGTGGAGAGGTCGAAGATGTTGATTTGGTGGCGCACGCAAAAGGAGGCAACGGTTGCCACAATGCCGGGCTGGTCTGTGCCGATGGCGGTGAGGACGTAAGAGTCTTTGGGCAAGGGAGCAAAGGCGGCAATGGTTTCTGGTTCCGCCGGGCGCACCACCGATTCTATGGGGGTTTCGCTGCGGGCATCCACTTCTGCCAGTTTGCGCTCGATGGCGCGCTGGTTCACTTCCGAAGGGAAGGCGGCGAGGAGAATCATGGTGAAGTAGCCGTTTAGCACACTTTGGCGCACGTCTGCAATGTTGCCACCCAACTCGCTGAGCGCCTGCGAAACCTCGTAGATGATGCCTACTCTATCTCGACTCATAATGGAAATGATGAATTTTTCACTCATATAGACAACCTTAAGAAAAGAATTTTGGGGAGTATACGCCCAACAAGTTGCAGGGTAAAGCGGCGAATGGGTGATTTAAGCAAACCTGCCCGCAACTCTTGTGGAATTGCGGGCAGGTTGTTTTTTGCAGGGGCAGGCTCAGGTGAGCAGGAAGCCCTCCACCCTTGCCGCCAACTCTCGAATGTTGATAGGTTTGGACATATACACATCGCAACCGGCTTCCAATGCCTTTTCGGCATCGCCGCGCAGGGCGTTGGCGGTGATGGCGATGATGGGAACATGGGCAAGGGCGCTTTTACCGCTGTGCCGAATGCGGCGGGCGACTTCGTAGCCGTCTATGTCTGGCAGGTTAATATCCAGCAGAATCAAATCCACAATCTCTGTTTCGGCGGCGAAGACCCCGTCCAAGCCGTTCATAGCGGAAAGGAGGTGATAGCCGCGTGACTCTAAAACGCGGCGGACAAGCATCATATTATCCGGGTTATCTTCAACGTATAAAACGTTCTTCCCCATACCTTAGCCTCCTTTGTCGGCGCTTTTTTCGTCTTCGATGGTATGCACAACCTGCTCTACAAATTTGCGGGCGGGCAATGAACCCTTTTGGTACAGAGCCTGAATTTGGCCATCCAAACGTTTGCGCTCTTCGGGGGTAATATCTTTGGCGCTGACTACGACAACCGGAATGTTGCGGGTGCGCGGGTCTAACTTCAGTTCTTCCACCAGCCCAAAGCCGTCTATACCCGGCATGGTCAGGTCGGAGACGATTAAATCTGGCAGTTTTTGGCGGGCTTGCGAAAGCCCCTCCCAGCCATCCCTGGCATGGTAAACGCGGTAAGATTTTCGCGCCTCCAGCAGGCGGCGGATGAGGAGAGCGTCATCTTCGTTATCGTCAATCAGCAGGACGGTTGTCGTCTTCTCGTCCAGATTTTCCAGGGCGGCTTGCAAGCCTTCGTGCGGGGCGGGCTTTTGCCCCTCGCTCAGATGGACATCCACTGCCCACTGGTCGCCCAAAACGTGTTTTTCCACCGGGAAGGTGTGACCGGTACAATTGACAACCACCAACTCGTCTGAATCAATGCTGCCTTCTCGCAGCATTTTCTCCAACCCGGCAAAGGCGACAGCGGTGGCAGGTTCCACCGCCATACCTTCACTTTTGGCAAGGCTGCGCATGGCGGAGAAAGCATCCGCATCCGAGACGGCTTCCATCGTTCCGCCGTGTTTTTGGGTCAGTTGCCAGAGGTAGTTGTAGGTTTTGCCGGGGTCGCCGGTGGAGAGGATGATGATGCGGGTATCCGGCACAACCGGCTCGGCGACATCTTTGCCCGCCTTAAACGCCTGCACCATCGGCGAACAGCCTTCCGCCTGAATAATGCCCAATTTGGGGATGCTGTTTATCAGCCCCATGTCAAACAATTCCTGAAAACCCTGATACACGCCCAGGGGTCCCAACCCGCCGCTGACGGCTTGAATATACCAACTTGGTGCGCGCCAACCCAACTGCTCCACAATTTCGTAGGCAATCGTTTTCATCGCCTCGCGGGCAGGGATGGAACTCGCGCCCCGGTCCAGCAGCAGGTGACGGCGTTGAGCAAACTGCGAGGCAATTTGCTTGGTCTGGTCGTAGTTGCCGCTCACCCGAATCACTTCTGCGCCGAAGAGGGCGGCTTCGCGCAGTTTTTCCTGGGGGACAAGGCTGGTCATAAAGACCCACAGTTTAATCCCCGCCCGGGCGCAGGCGGCGGCATAAGCAACGGCGGCGTTGCCCGTAGAGGCGATGACGGCTTCCTTCACCCCGCCTTCCACCATGGCGGCGACTGCGACTGCCGCCTGCCTATCCTTAAAGGAGCTGGTGGGGGCGTAGCGCTCGTCCTTAAGATAAACCTGGTCGTGCCCCAAGGCGGGCGCATAGCGCTGAGAAAGCCAAATGGGGGTTCCACCCGCCGGGTATAAATCCAACCCACCAGGGTTGCTCACCGGTAACACGTCCTGATAACGCCAAAGGTTATCGGTTGGTCTGCCGGGCAAACCGCGCAGCACTTCCCGCTTAAAGGATGCAAAGTCATATTGAGGTAAAAGCCACTGCGCCCCGCAGGCTTTGCAGACGGCTGGCACAAAAGGCTCGTAGGGTTGTTCGTGCTGACAAACGGCGCAGCGAAGAAATTGGGGAGTTGCCATGTTATCCTTTGGGTTTTTCCAAAATTTCGGTTTCCAACTGGGCGACCAGGGGCAGTTCTACAAAAACGGTTGTGCCTTCTCCGGCAATTCCGGTGCTTTCTGCCCACATGCGCCCGCCGTGCATTTCCACCAGGCGGCGGCTAATGGGCAGCCCCAAGCCGGTTCCACCGGCTTTGCGGGTGGTGGAAGAATCAACCTGAGAGAACTCCTGGAAGATGCTTTCCAACTGCTCCGGGGGTACGCCAATACCGGTATCCCTCACGCGGAGGAGCGCCCGGTCTGCGCCGAGGACATCTGCCCGCAGCCGGATTTCACCCTTCCCGGTGAATTTGATGGAGTTGTTTACCATATTAATCACAACTTGTCGAATACGGGTAATGTCGGCGTACAGTTCCAGCCCGGCATCCGAATCTTCTTCCACAAACAGCGAGATGTTCTTTTCGCTGGCAAGGCTGGAGGTAAGACCAAGCACCTCTTCCATCACATCCTGAATACGGAATTTTTCCAGGTGCAGGTTCATGCGCCCTGCTTCAATCTTCGCCATATCCAGCACATCGTTGATGAGATGCAAAAGATGGCGACCATTCTTTTGGATGAGTTTAAGGTCGTTCTCCATGTAATCCGTCAGAGGTCCGTCAATCCCTTCCAGCATCACTTCCGAAAAGCCGAGGATGGAGTTAAGCGGGGTGCGGAGTTCATGGCTCATATTTGCCAAAAAGGCAGATTTTAACCGGTCCAATTCTTGCAATTCGGCGGCGCGTTTTTGCAGTTCCTGGTTAAGGCGCAGGGTTTCCAGGTGAATACTGGTTTGGGCGGCGATGGCGGCAATCATTTGGGATGCTTCGGGGGTGAGCGATTCCAGGTCTTGAACCGCTAGCGAGCCGATAATTTCTCCGCGCACCTCCAAAGGGTGAACGTGGCTGGGGCTGGGTTCTGGGGCTTCGCCCAAAGGGCTTACCTGCACCGAATCGTACACGTAGCCGAGGCGGTCTTGCTCGGCGGTATCGGTGTACTCGCCCCAAGCCCGACGAGTCAATTGGCGGGTAGCGTCTTCCGCCTGGGCGCGGGCGCGGGAGGCATCCGAAAGGAGGCGCAAACTCTCCACCTGCTGCCCCACCTGGCGGGCAACCGCAGAGACAAAGGTCTGCTCTTCTTCCGTTAGGGGACGCTCCATTTGCAGGGCAACCTGCCCCACATGCTCTCCCAAAATGGAGATGGTTTCCAGGTAATCCACCCCTGTGCCGATAGGGGAAAGGTAGGGCTGCACCGCGCTTTGGTCGTAAGTGTAGCCGAGGCGCTCGCTGTGTTCAATGGCATCCAGAAAGGTGTCCCAACTTTCGTGAATGTAGCGGCGGGTGGCAGATTGAGCTTCGGAACGGGCTCTCTCGGCGGATTGGAGCAGGCGCAGGGTCTGAATGTGCATGGTGGCGCGTTGGGCTACGCCTTGCGCCAGTTTTTCTTCTTCCGGTTCCCAAGAGCGGGCGGGGGGCGGCTCTAAAAGCATGGCGCCAATGGTCTGCTCTGCCTGCACCAGGGGGACTTGCAATGCCTGGCTGGGGGGGGCTTCTTCCAGCAGGGTGGGGGCGAGGGGTTGCAAGCCGCCGGGGGTGTAAGCATAACCTACACGCTCTTTTTCGTACAGGAGGGGCGGGTTGGGCGGGGCGGTTTGCGGGGCAAGGTTGGGCTTCAAATCCGCCACACGGGAACGCAGGGCTTCCACCTGGCGGCGCAGGCTGGTTTCGTCTGCGCCGGGTTGGTTGGCAATCTGCTCTATGTCTGCAAAGAGGGAGTTTAGCCGCTCTTGAATGATTTTGGCTTCCATGCAGGTCAATCTCCTGTGGAGGGTGGGCTACTTTTCCTTCACGCTCAGTTGGGCAATGGCACGTTGTGCGCCCAGGGCGTGACCCAACTCGCGGGCGGCAATTTGCAACACCGCATCTACGGTTGTGGCGCTCTGAATCTTTTGGCTGATGGTGTTGAGCATGGCTTCGCGTTCTGCCTGGCGTTTGGTCTCGTTGAGCAGGCGCAGGTTGTTGATGATGACTGCCGCCTGGGAGGACATTGCCATCAGGCGGCGCACTTCGGCTTCGGGGAAGGCGGTGTGCTGCTGGTAGATGCCGTTTACGTAACCAATCCACTGCCCGGAAACGACCAGGGGAATAAAGATGGTGCTTTTTGCGCCAAAACGCTGAGTATAGAGGGCGCGGGTGTTGTCGTCCAGGTTGGTGGCGGTGAGGAGGTCTTCAAAGATGGATGGAGCATCTGGGCGGAGGACCATGCGGGCGGCGGGGAAGGCGGAGAGGGGGTAGCGGTCTATCACGGTTCCGGTGGGCAGGGTGCTCCAGCGGGCAAGAACGTCTATCCAGTCTGGTTCCTGTTCCGGAGTCCAGGGGCGACTAAAAGTGTTGATGCTGACGTTTTGCGAGCCTCTGCCCAGAATGGTGTTGGTGCGAAGCGATTCCAGAATTTCGTCAAAGGATTTGGCGGTGTTGAGTTGGGCGGTTGCTTCGTATAGTTCTTCGGTTTCTGCCAGGGCAGATTGGGTTTGGTTGAAGAGGCGGGCTCCATCCAACGCGAGGGCAATTTGGGCGGAGACTTCATCCAGGAAGGAGCGTTCTTCGGGGGTGAGGGGGCGCTGCGGGTCGTCTGTGACGGCGAGGGAGCCGATGACCTCGCCGCCGGGGACGGCGATGGGGATGGCGGCGTAGGCATCCGAGGAAATTTCCTGGGGGTCAACCGGGGCAATGCTCATTTGCTGGTAGAGGAAGCCGGTGGGGATTTCTGCCGATTGGCGGAAGGTTTGCCAGCCTTCGCGGCGCATTGCCTGGTTGAGGCGGTTAATTTCGTCCAGGCGTTCGTTCATTTCTTCGCGCAGGCGGGTTTGCTCCATGGCGATGGCGATTTGCCCGCACAAGCCTTCCAGCAGCAGGCGGTCGTCTTCGGTGAGGGCGTTTGCCTGGTCGCTTTGCACATCCAACACGCCCAGGATGCGCTCGCC
>DYNS01000525.1 GCA_020720965.1 Anaerolinea sp.
CCTGCCCCAATAGCGGCACAGTCACCAACGTGCTCAATGCCGGAAACAACGCCAACTGGTTCGCCGCCCCCGGCGGCCTCATCATACTTGGCTATGACCCTAACCAAGCGCTCCCCATCAACACCACAATCATCCGCAAACCCAACACCGACGCCCTGCTGATTTTGCGCAGCTTTGGCGGGGATTTTAGCGTCCAGGGTCACAACGCAACTACCGCAACCATTACCCTTAACAAAAATGGCCCCACGATTGGCCAGGTCGTCATGATGTGCGATGCGGCGCAAACCAGTATTTTACAAATCACCAACGCCAACCCTAGCGGAACTGATTTCAAAGTTGTGCATAACCCCGGCGGCAACGACATACCCGGCAACTGTTCAAACTTTGTTGGCAACCCATCCTTGTGCAGCGCTGCCCCGGGTGGAGGGGGCGGCACACCCAATTGCGTCACGCCCGGCACCCCCTGCGCCTACGAATTCGGCCCCGATGCGACCGTCGCCTTCTTTGAAAGCCTGCTCTATTTCATAGGCAGCCCAACGGGAGCCGCCCCTTGGTCACTCTACCGAGCATCTGCCGATGGTACGGATGATCCCGTAGTAACCCCCTTAATCGACGGCATTGAAGACCTGCAACTTGCCTATGGCGTGGATACTGTCCCCGCAGCCCAAGGCGACGATCAAATTGATGCCTACCGCGCCACTGCAGCGCTCGTCGGCGACCCGGACACTGATGCGGGTGCCGCCGCATGGAAACGCCTGCTTAGCGTACAAATCAACCTTTTGGCCGCCTCCGAGCGTGACCGCGTGAGCACCGACAAGCAGGTCTACACCCCCAACCTCAACAGCACCACCAGCGTTACCGCCACCGACAATCGACTTTACAAACCCTTTTCCGGCACCGCATTCATTCGCAGTCCGCTCTAAAGCAATTACGAGACCACAGCCATGCACACCCAACACTGCCTCGCACACAGCCCCAGCCCGCAGAAAACACGCGGCGCGGCGCTTATTGTCAGCCTGATTTTGCTCCTCGTCATGACCCTATTGGCGTTATCCGCCTCCAATAGCACCGTCATGGAAAGCAAAATTTCCGCCAACCTCACCGACCGCAACACCGCCTTCCAGGCCGCCGAACACGCCCTGCGCCAAGCCGAAGCCCAAGTAACCCAGCTCATTAGCCAAAACAGCAACACACTCACCTACCCCGCAACCACACCGACCGAGATCACAATGCCCTCTAAGGGAATATATCTTCACGCACCCGCAGCCACCGACCCCTCGTGGAAAACCGCATGGACGAATAACAACTCCATCGAAGACGCTCAAGCCGCCACCGACCTAAAATCGGGCACCACCACCCTGATCTCCAAAAACCCGCGCTACCAAATCGAGATTTACCCCTCCTACGAAGGCGCAGCCACCATTCAAATCGACGGCTCCCAACAAGGCGCACTCCCCGTTGCGGCGCAACGCTTTGTCATCACCGCCAAAGGCTGGGGACTGCAACCCGAAACCGAAGTCACCCTGCAAGTGCAGTTTTATTCCGGCGTGTAAACGCCCCTAGCGCCAACCCACCTTTTAAGCCCC
>DYNS01000526.1 GCA_020720965.1 Anaerolinea sp.
GCTCCAGACGGTTCGCAAACCGTGACGGTCGTCAACGGTCTGGCCACCACCGTCACCGACCCCGCCGGGCGCGTGACCGCCAGCCAGGCGGATGTTTGGGGGCAGACCGTTTCCGTTACCCCGCCTGCCGGACCCGCCGTATCCTACACCTATGACCTGCTCGGCAACCTGCTCACCGCCACCCGCGGGGGCGCAACCACAACCCTGACCTATGATATGGCGGGACGCAAAACCGCCATGAGCGACCCGGACATGGGCAATTGGAGCTACGCCTACGATGCCCTGGGCAACCTGACCAGCCAGACAGACGCACGCGGCTGCACCCTGACCCTGACCTACGACCCGCTCAACCGCCTGACCGCCAAGAATAGCAGCGGAACCGGCTGCGGCACGCAGGTTAACACAACCTACGCCTACGATGGCGGCGTAAACGGAAAAGGTCGCCGCACCGCCATGAACGATGCCAGCGGCAGTAGCGCCTGGGGCTATGATGTGCGGGGCAGGCTCATCTCGGAGGTGAAAAACATCGCCGGGCAGCCCTACACCACCCAATGGACTTACAACAGCGCAGACCTGCCCATCACGATGACCTACCCCGATGGCGAAGCCGTTACAAACGCCTACGATGAAAACATGCTCCTGGAAAGCGTGACCGGGACGAGCGCCTACGTTCAATCCACCAGTTACGACTTTGCCGGGCGCATGACGGTACGCAGCCTGGGCAATGGCTTGACCCAATCCTACGATTACTACGATTGGACCCAGCAAGGCGGGCGCCTGCAAAGCCTGAGCGCCGGAAGCCTGCAATCCCTGGCGTATAATTACGATGTTATGGGAAACCTTACTCAAATCCAAGATGCGGTGAACAACGAAACCCAGGCATACACCTACGATGCCCTCGACCGCCTGACCAGCTGGACGCTGAACAACACCCTGCAAGAAACCTATGCCTACGACCCCCAAAGCGGCAACCTGCAAACCAAAGGCAACGCCACCCTTGCCTACACCGACCCCGACCACATCCACGCCGCCACTGCGATGGGGAACAATACCTATGTCTATGATGAGAACGGCAACCAGGAAACTCGCAACATCTACAATGATGGCAGCTACACGTTGAGCTATGACGCCGAGAACCGCCTGGTGAAAGTGGAGAAAGCAGGCGCGACCATTGCCCAATTCACCTATGACGGCGATGGCAAGCGGGTGATTGGCATCGAGAATGGCCAAACCACTGTCTTTTTAGATTCTGTTGATATTAAAAACCCAAACCAGGGCGTTCCGCCAACACCACCGACACCTACCCCTAGCCCATCGCCTTCACCCAGCCCGACTCTTTCGCCAACACCAACTACTACTACAATACCCCCATCTTTCAATGTCGCTGCCGCCTGGGAGTTTACATCCGGGCGGGATGGTTGGTCTCCTGCTGGCTCTCATGTTATTTATGCCAGTGCTAGACCTGGCTACTGGTATGGCAGAATTACCGGCGTTGACCCTTATATTGTTTCTGCGTCCGGACTAAATCTGGATATTTCCAACAATAAGCAGGTCAAAATTTGTTTCATGAATTCAACAAGCAGTG
>DYNS01000527.1 GCA_020720965.1 Anaerolinea sp.
CCCTTACCACGAATACGCCTGAGGCGCCTCCCCGCCCGGACCGGGGAAAATGGCATCCAACTGTTGCAAAACCCCAGGCTCCAGCACAATTTCAGTGGCGCGCACTGCGCTCTCCAACTGTTCGAGAGTTCGCGGTCCAATAATGGGAGCAGTGACCAGCGGGTTATGTAACAACCAGGCAAGGGCAACCTCCCCAGGCGGGTAGCCCAACTCGCGGCAGAGCGCCTCGTACTTCTCCAATTTGGCACGATTTTGAGCAACCTCCTTCTCAAAATTCTCGCCCATACGCCGACCAGTTTCCATCTTCTCCAGCGCCCCGCCCAACAAACCACCCGCCAACGGGCTCCAGGGGATGAAGCCAAGCCCATAATGCCGGCAAGCGGGCAAAACTTCCAACTCCACCATGCGATTATTAAGGTGATAAATGCTCTGCTCGCTCACCAGCCCCAGCCGCCCCCGCCTGAAGGCTTCCTGGCAGGCGGTAGCAATATCCCACCCTGCAAAATTGCTAGAGCCAACGTACACCACCTTGCCCTGCCCCACCAGGCTATCAAAAGCCTGCCAGGTTTCGTCCCATGGACAAGCACGGTCGATGTGATGCATCTGATACAGGTCAATCCAATCCGTCTGAAGCCGCTTCAGGCTGCCCTCGCAATGTTTGCGAATTTTATAAGCGGACAAACTGCGCCCGTCGCTGTTCACTTCCTTCAGGTTTGCCTTACGAGAAACAGGGTTATACACTTTGGTTGCCAGCACGGTAGCCTCTCGCCGCCCGCCGCCCTGGGCAAACCAACGCCCAATAATTTCCTCTGTAAGCCCATGCTCCACGCTCCAGCCATACACATCGGCGGTATCAAAGAAATTGATACCCATCTCCAAAGCGCGGTCCATTATCTTAAAACTTTCTTCCTCGCTGGTCTGCCAGCCAAAATTCATCGTCCCCAGGCAAAGATTACTCACCAAAACGCCATGCCTTCCCAAACGCTTATGAATAACAGCCATTTTCCTTACTCCTTTTCTCATCAAATGATGCCCATATTGGCACATTGCCCCACCATTGTAAACCCACCCAAGCCCATTGGCAAAATAAAAAGCGGCGAATGCAACAGCGCATCTTCTCCGGCTGCCGTATAATGGAGGGTATCCTCCCCCTAAAGAAGCCACCCCATGAATCTATCCCCCCTCCTCACCTTCGCCACCGACCTGGCATACCGCGCCGGAAGAATCACCCTCGGCTACTTCAACGCCGGAATACGCCCAGACTACAAAGCCGACGACAGCCCCGTCACCGCCGCCGACCGCGCCGCCGAAGAATTTATTCGACACGAAATTGAAAAACACCACCCCACCCACGCCATCCTCGGCGAAGAATTTGGCTCCTCCGCCGAAAAAAACGCCCCCCTGCGCTGGATAATTGACCCCATAGACGGCACCAAATCCTTCATGCGCGGAGTCCCCCTCTACGGCGTGCTGATAGGGCTGGAGGTGGAAGGGCGCATTGAAGTCGGCGCGGCATACTTCCCCGGCACCGATGAAATGCTCTCCGCCGCCAGCGGCTTGGGCGCCTGGTGGAACGGGA
>DYNS01000202.1 GCA_020720965.1 Anaerolinea sp.
TGCGCCCACCGAGCCTTTTTGGCAGACAACCGGCGTGACTCCCTTGTTCAGCATTTCCACCAGGGTAAGGGTGATTTCTGGGCGGCAGCCGGAATTGCCGTGCGCGTGAACATTCACCCGCCCCGCCAACGCCGCCCGGACGTATTCCACCGGGGCGGGGTCGCCGATACCGGCGGCATGGTTATAGACGAGATAACGCTGAAATTGGGTCACTTCCTCGTCTGAAAGAAGATGCTCGGAAAACTCGCCGATGCCGGTGTTGGTTCCGTACATAATCTCGCGGGCAGCCAGTTTGCGCTCCAGCATGGCGCGGCAGGTCTGAATCCGCTTCAGGGCGGCGGGGGCGAGTTCCACCGCCTCGCCAAAGCGGGCAATGGCGACCAGTTTTTCAATGGTCAGAGAAGAACCATCCAGAGTAATTGTCACAATCGACTCCTTGAAAAGCAAAATTTGTTAGACAAATTGTACTCCCATCGGGGCATCGGGAGATTCTCTCATCCACCCTGTGGAGGGAGGGTGTTCGCGCCGGGGGCGCTTCCTGATTTTGCCAAAAATAAAAAACCATGATATATTAGGCACGCATTTCTATAGAACAAGTTTTTCACTGTTGCATCTCGAAAGAGATGCAACAAATTCTTATAGCCAGGGTTACAAAAAAAAGATATGCCTGCCACTTACCTTACCCAAGAAGGCTTCCGAAAACTTCAGGAAGAGTTAGATTACCTGCGTGGCGCAAAACGCAACGAGGTTGCCAACCGTCTGCACGAGGCGATGGAAGGCGGCGAGTTGATTGAAAACGCCGAATACGAAGCCGCCAAAAATGAGCAGGCTTTTGTGGAGGGGCGCATTCAGGAAGTGGAAATGCTCCTCGCCGCTGCCCGCATCATTGACACCCCCAACGACCCCACCTCGGTGCAGGTCGGCGATACGGTGACGCTGGAAGAAGAAGACGGCTCCCAAGCCGAATACACCATCGTAGGTGCAGCCGAAGCCAACCCCCGCGAGGGCAAAATTTCCAACGAGTCTCCGCTTGGCAAAGCCCTGCTCAACCGCAAACCGGGCGATGTCGTCAGCGTAGAAGCCCCCGGCGGCGCTTTCAAAGTTAAAGTTCTCAAGACCACCTGAAGACCGGGGCAGTCAACCACAAGCCCCCCGCCCCCTGTGTGCCACAGGGCTTTTTGGCGCGGGGCTTTTTTGTTACCGCAAAGGACATTCCATGACCGAATATACTCAACTGCAACAGATTCGCCTGCAAAAAATTGAAGAACTCCGCACCCAGGGCATCAACCCTTACCCCACCCGTGCAGAGCGCACTCACACCAGCCTGCAAGCCATCGCCGCGCTGGAAGCCGCCCCGGAAGGCGAACCCGTCCCCGCCACCCTCGCCGGACGCATCCGCGCCACCCGCCCGATGGGCAAACTCTCCTTTGCTCACATCGAAGACGGCGCAGGCAAAATTCAACTTTTCTTCCGCATTAACGAACTGGGCCAAGAGAAGGTCGATTTCTTTAACAAAATGTTCGACCTCGGCGACTTTATCCAAGCCGAGGGGCTGATGATGCGTACCCGCACCGGTGAGCCCACCCTGCAAGTGACCGATTTTAGAATGCTGGCAAAAGCCGTCAGCCCCCTGCCCGCCGATAAAGACGTGGAACAGCCGGACGGAACTATCAAACGCTACGCCGCCCTGGAAGACCCGGAACTCCGCGCCCGTCAGCGCTACGCCGATTTGGCGGTAAACCCCCAGGTGCGCGAAACCTTCCGCAAACGGGCTGCCATCATCAAAGCCCTGCGAAACTTTTTAGACTCCAACGACTTTTTGGAAGTGGAAACCCCCATCCTCCAGCCCCTTTACGGCGGCGCGGCGGCGCGCCCCTTTACCACCCATCACAACGAGCTGGAGCAGGATATGTACCTGCGGATTTCGTTTGAACTCTACCTCAAACGCCTGTTGGTTGGCAACCTGGAGCGCGTGTACGAAATTGGGCGCGATTTTCGCAACGAAGGCGTTTCTTACAAACACAACCCGGAATTTACCCAACTGGAATTTTACGCCGCCTACTTCGACTATCTCAAAGTGATGGACTTAACCGAAGCCATGATTGGTCACGTCTGCGATGCCGTATTTGGCTCTCGCAAATTCACCTTTGAAAAAGAACCCGGTAAAGTGTACGAGCTAGATTTCACCTCCTGGCGGCGGTTGGAGATGCGCCAGGGTATTCTCGAAACCAGCGGCATTGACATCGCCGAACACCCCACCGCCGAGTCCTTGTTCCAAGCCATCGTCACCCGCCACCCCCAGGCAAAACCCGACCCCACCGTCACTCGCGGCAAACTGATAGACTTCCTTCTGGGAGAATTTCTGGAACCCACCCTCATCCAACCCACCTTCCTATACGACTACCCCCGCGACATCTCTCCCCTCGCCAAGCCCAAACCCGGCGACCCGCTGACAGTGGAACGCTTTGAAGGTTACGCTGCCGGGTTTGAACTCTGTAACGCCTTTACCGAACTGAACGACCCGCTGGACCAGGAACAACGCTTTTTGGACATGCAGGAAGACTATGACGATGACGAAGAAGAGAAAAACCCGCTGGACGAAGACTACCTCAGAGCCATGCGCTACGGAATGCCCCCCAACGGCGGATTTGGCATGGGCATAGACCGCCTGACCATGCTTCTCACCAACAACCGCTCCATCCGCGAGGTGCTGCTCTTCCCCGCCTCGCGTAACGAAGCATAAACCCTCCCATGCTTCGCACCCTGAGAGAAAAACTGGTAAACCTATACCCGCCCCTGCTTGGGGCGGGTATTCGCTCCCGGCAGGTAGACCCCCTCACCATCCGGGCAGAGATGAAACTGACGGCGCTAAACCGCAACATTGTTGGCGTTCACTTTGGCGGCTCTCTATATGCCATGTGCGACCCCTGGTTCATGCTCATCCTCATGCGGGCATTGGGCAAAGACTACATCGTGTGGGATAAAGCCGCCCGCATCGAATTTGTGCAGCCGGGGCGCTCTGCCGTTTCTGCCACCTTTCACATTCCCGCCGCACGGGTGCAGGAGATTCGGGAACTTGCCGCTCAGACCCGCAAAGTGGAACCCATCTTCCAGGTAGACGTGACCGACGCCTCCGGGCAGGTGGTGGCGCGAGTGGAGAAAACCCTCTACGTCCGCCGCAAGGGTTAAAGCAAAACGGGCAGGGCTTCGCGCCCTGCCCGTTTTCTCGGCGGCTGCTTTATACCGCTTCTACCCGCACAATGCCGGGGAAGAACTGCCGCACCGTGCCTTCCACCCAGCCGTGCAAGGTGGAAGGGGAGAGGGGACAGCCCAGGCAGGCTCCGCCCAGGCGCACTTTAAGAGATTCACCGTCAAATTCCACAAATTCCACCGAGCCGCCATGATACTGTTCGGTGTAGGCGCTCAGTTTTTCCACCAGAGATTTCATTTGTTCCACATCCGGGTCTTGTTCTGCTACCATTTCCATACCTCCAATTGTTTGTGGGGAAACTTCTTTTTTATTAAAGCTTTTGCGTAGCATGGTTTTTACCTGGGTTTGCGCGTCTGCCCAGCGAGAAGAAACGGCGCGGGCAAGCCTATCCAACACCATGGCGCCGGTTTGGGGGTGTTTTTCGTGCAGGGTGCGTAAATCCTCCCCGCACATGACCAAAACCTGGCAGGCAGTGTTGCAAACGGCGGAAGAGCTGTAATAGTCGCTTGCCAAAACCGCCGACCAGCCAAACACCCCTCCGGCGCGAACCCGATTCAGGTTCATGGGCTCGCCGTCATAGGGTTTGTAACGCAGGGTAATTTCTCCCTCCGTCAGCAGGTAAAGACAATCGGCTGGCTCACCCTGTTCTATGACAATTGCCCCGGCAGGGTAGGAGCGCAAAAACAAGAGCGGCGCAAGGATTTTTAAATCTGCGCTGCTTAAATCTCGAAACAGGGGGTAACGCAACAATTCTGCCAGCATTGTCTAGATGATAAATCGCAACCGAAAGGGCTACATAGTGGCATTTTTCCCGAATTCATAGACATTTATCCCATTCTTTTTTACACAAACGCGATACAATCGTGCAGTTTATCCCCCATCTCACCCATTTCTCCTTCCAACCTATGCCATCCGATACTCAAGTCATCTACTCCATGATGCGCGTTGGGCGCATTCACCCCCCCAACAAACAAGTGCTGCGCGATATTACGCTCGGCTTTTACTATGGCGCCAAAATTGGCGTGCTCGGTCTTAACGGCGCGGGCAAAAGCACCCTGCTGCGTATTATGGCAGGGCAAGACCCCAACTACACCGGCGAAATTTCCATGAGCAAGGGCTACACCGTTGGCTACCTGCCCCAGGAGCCGGATTTAGACCCGGAAAAAACCGTCATCCAAACCATCCGCGAAGCCGTGCAGCCGATTGTGGACATGCTGGCGCAGTTTGACGACATCAACGCCAAATTTGCCGACCCGGATGCCGACTTTGACGCGCTGATTGCCCAGCAAGGCAAACTGCAAGACGCGCTGGATAAGGTGGATGCCTGGAATCTCGATTCGCATTTGGAAGTGGCAATGGAAGCCTTGCGCTGCCCTCCGGGCGATACCCCCATCTCGGTCTGTTCTGGCGGCGAGAAGCGCCGCGTGGCGCTGACCCGTTTGCTGCTCACCGAGCCGGATATTCTCCTGCTGGACGAACCCACCAATCACCTGGACGCGGAATCGGTTGCCTGGCTGGAGCATCACCTGCAACAATACAAGGGCACGGTCATTGCGGTTACGCACGACCGTTACTTTTTGGATAACGTGGCAGGCTGGATTTTGGAATTAGACCGGGGCTACGGCATCCCCTGGAAGGGCAATTACTCCTCCTGGCTGGAGCAAAAGCAGGAAGCCCTGAGGCAGGAGGAAAAATCTGAAAGCAAACGCCAGAAGACCCTTCAACGCGAGTTGGAATGGATTCAGATGTCGCCCAAGGCGAGACAATCCAAGGGGCAGGCGCGTGTGACAGCGTATGAGAAACTGCTCTCTCAGGATGTGGAAAAATACCGCAGCGAACAGGAAATCTACATCCCGCCTGGTCCGCGCCTGGGCGATGTGGTGATTCAGTTCAACGGTATCACCAAGTCGTTTGGCGAGCGTCTCCTTTTGGATAATTTTTCTGCCAACATTGAACCCGGCTCCATTGTGGGGATTGTGGGTCCTAACGGGGCAGGTAAAACCACCCTGCTGAGGATGATTATGGGACAGGAACAGCCCGATGGCGGCGATATTCGCATTGGTGAAACCGTAAAATTGGGCTATGCCGACCAAAGTCGCAGCCTGGACCCGGAAAAAAGCGTGTATGAGGAAATTAGCGGCGGTGCGGAGACCCTGGAATTGGGCAACCGCAAGGTGAATGCACGCGGGTATTGTTCTTCTTTCAACTTTCAGGGCGCAGACCAGCAAAAGAAAATTGCCATGCTCTCTGGCGGCGAGCGCAACCGCGTTCACCTGGCGAAGATGTTGAAGGAAGGTAGCAATGTTCTCCTGCTGGATGAGCCGACCAATGACCTGGATGTGAATACCTTGCGCTCGTTAGAAACGGCAGTCGAGGCATTTGCGGGCTGCGCGATCGTGGTGAGCCACGACCGCTGGTTCCTGGACCGGGTGGCGACGCATATCCTGGCTTTCGAAGGTAATAGCCAGGTGATCTGGTTCGAGGGAAATTATTCGGATTACGAGGCTGACCGGCGGA
>DYNS01000528.1 GCA_020720965.1 Anaerolinea sp.
GACTGGAAGCCCAGTTTGACATCGAACATGACCCACGCGCCCACGGCGAATACGCCCGTCAGCACGATGGAAGCCAGAAGACCTTGCAGGGGCAGCAGACCCTTGAAGAGGGTGCGGGTGATGGCGGGAATGCCCATCCTGGCAAAGCGGTCTTCATCATGTTTGAATAATTGAGCCGCTTCGACAGAAACGAGGGCGCATTCCGTGCCAAAGCCCGACTTGCCCATTGCAAAACCGCCAATGATGCCCGCGCCCAAACTAATCCACATGAAGGCGGCGCCAGAGTTGGGAATGCTGTGCTTGGAGTCGGGGCTGAAGAAGTAGAACACGGCGGGGACAATGAACAGGACAAGATAGACCAATCCCACCCAGCGCCAGGGGTCAGTCCACGGGTTATAATTGGCGTCGTAGGTAAAGCCATCCGCCAGCAGTTTCTTTTCCTTCGCCATCTTGACGTAGGATTTTGTTTCCTGGTGTTTGAAGAATTCGCCGAAGCCGTACTTCGCCATCAGGAAGAACGCCGTCAGACCGCCGATGGACATGAAGATAATGACCACCGTAGATTTAATGGTCATCAGCGGAACGCCGCCCAGCAAGTGATTGAGCGTGCAGCCGTCCGCGAGACGGGTTCCGTAACTGAACAATGCGCCGCCGAACAACGAGAGCAGCAACATCTTGGAGCTGTACTTGACCCAGGAGCGGGATTCTTTTTCCGCGAGGGCGACCAGCAAACCGCCAATTATCATGCCGATAATCGGACCCCAGGTATCCACCTTGAAGGCGCTGCCGTACAAGCCATCTTCAAGCCCAAAGGTTTTGCCGCCCCACCAAAAGACCTCGATGGCGCGGAACATGCCGCCCAGATTGGTGGTGACGGTAATCGGGTTGCTGGCAAGCCCCTTTCCCTCTGCAATGGATTTGGCATAGCCCGCAATCATAAAGATGATTTGCGCCACGCCGAACCCAATGCCCGCCCAAAAGAACGACCATTGCTTTGTAAAAAATCTGTTCATTCTGCTTCCTCCGAAATATAAAAATAGGTTACGTTAGTTTATAACGACTGAGGTTTTCAAACAAGAACGCTTTACTTATGCAGGACATTAGCGAAAGGTTATACCCATGTTGAGTTTGCACAAACTCGAAATATTTTTGGCGGTGGCGCAGGAGGGGAAAATAAGCCGCGCGGCGGAGCGCCTGTTTATGACCCAGGCGGCAGTCAGTCAGCACATCCACGACCTTGAAGCCAGCTTGGGCGTGGAGCTCTTCTCGCGCCACTCGCAAGGGGTTATCTTGACGGCGGCAGGCGAGACCCTGCTGGGTTACGCCAAAAACATCGTCTGGACGATTGCCGCCGCCGAAAACGCCGTGACGCAGGTGAAAAATCTCAAAGATGGAAATTTGGAAATCGGGCTGACTCCCGCCGCCGCGTCTTTGCTTTTTCCTGATTGGCTGCGCGGACTCCATGAACAATTCCCTGCCATTAAAGTTTCAGCGCAGACCAATATCACACCCGCGCTGGAGCAGGCGCTTTTGGAAAAGCAAATTGATCTGGCTTTTGTGGAAGGAGAAATTCAGT
>DYNS01000203.1 GCA_020720965.1 Anaerolinea sp.
TGCTGTATTCAGGGTGTCCTCCCAATATGCCATCGCTCTTGCAGAATTTCCACAATGGAGGGCTGTTCTACAAAGGTCACCGAATGCCCGGCAAGGGCAAGAGAGCCGCCAATGTAAGTACCAATCGCACCCGCGCCAATGGAGAGAAAGTTAAGTGAAGTCATGGTTAGCCTTTGAATCGCGAATCGCGTTGCAGAGTGAGGCGCAAGCCTCGCTCTAACGAGATGGAAGGGCGGTAGTTGAGTTTTTGGGCGGCGAGGCTCAGGTCTGCGCCCATGCGGCTTACCCCGCCGGGGGTTTTGGCGCTGAAGATGGCTTCGGCTTTGGAGCCAGTGATTTCCAGGGTGAGGCGGGCGAGGTCACGGGCGGAGGTTTCTTTGCCGGAGCCGATGTTGATGACCATGCCATCCAGGTTGGGGGCGGTGGCAGCGGCGACCATGCCGGAGACGACATCGTCCACGAAAACGTAGTCGCGGGTCTGGTTGCCGTCTCCGTTTACAACCAGGGAACCGTTCTTGAGCGCCTGACGAAGGAAATAGGGCACAACCGGGGGGTGGGAGGCGGGCAAACGCTGACCGGGTCCGTAGGCGTTGAAGACTCGTAAACTGACGGTTTCGATGTTCCACAGGTCGCCGATGGTGTGAACGTAGTATTCGGCGGCGAGTTTGGAGACGGCGTAAGGCGAGCGCGGGTTGGGGGTCATGGTTTCGCGCAGGGGTTGCTCTGCCTGGTCGCCGTAGATGGCGCCGGAGGAGACAAGGACAACCCGGCGCACGCCGACATCGCGCATGGCTTCCATGAGGCTGACCGCGCCGCCGACATTGACGGCGTTGTATTCTCGCGGGTAGAGGACAGATTCGGGGACGGAGACCCTGGCAGCGAGGTGGTAAACGCAGTCCACTTCTTGCAGCAAAGTCCACAGTTTGGGGCGGTCGTTTACGTCTCCGCGGGTAAAGTGAACGTCCGGGGAGAGGGAGGCGGGGTCGCCGGTGGAGAGGTCATCCAGGGCGCGGACTTGGTGTCCCTCGCGGGCGAGGCTGTTTGCCAGGTGAGAACCGAGAAACCCGGCAGCGCCGGTGATGAGAAAGTTCACAGTTTTATCCAGTTTTTGGGGTGTGGCGAGGGGATTATAAACGAACGGGGCGGAAACCGCCCCGTTTTTGCCGTAAAACGCTCTGGCAGGCGGGCTTCAGGCTTGGGAATGCACGCATCCGTCCCAAATTTCTTGGGGGTAGATAATTTGGTTGGTGCCGGGGATTTGCTCCATGAACATGCCGGTGTTGAGGTTGATTCCGAAGGGCAGGTAGGCTTTGTAGGCAAGTTGGCTGCAATAAAAAGCGCGGTCAGTGTCAGAGTCGAGAAAGTTGAGGTTGTAGGGTTTGCCAATTTGCGCCAGGCAATAGTCGGCTACGCCGGTGCGGATGGCGCGCTCTTCTTCCTTACTTAGCCCAATGTTTTGCAGGGGGTATGCCGCGCCGTAGAAGGTGTCTACCAACATGCCGCGTTCTGGCATGGTGTGTTCCGCGTCCCAAAAGCCGTTATGAACTTCAAACGTCACCACGCCCAGCGCGCCCGCTTCGATGCAGCGTCCTTCGGGTCCCAGGTAGATGGCGATATGGTCTACATCCCCAGGGACGAGGCGGCCAACAAGCCGCCAAAATTCGCCGGGGAGAATATCCGGTTTGCCGTTGCGGGTGCAAAGGATGTCGCCGGTTTGGAGGGGGAGGTTGTGAATTTGGTAGGTGTGTATCATGGCAGGGGCGGTAAGCAAAAGGGGAGGGGAAACTATGTCGGAGCGCCGACCAGGAAATCCATCTGATGAGCGATGTAAACCAGTTCAGCGCGGTCTATTTGAGCGTGGCGCTCTTGCAGCCAGTGGGCAAAGGCGTGGGGGTCAAGGCTTGGGTGGCGGGTAAGGCTTTCTTCAAAAAAGTGCAGGATGAAGTGCAGGAAATAGGCTTCTTGCGCGGGATACTCCCCATTATACGGGTAGACCACCCAATCGGATGCGCCTGCGGCGAGAATCGGGGCTTTTGCCTGCTTCAGATGCCCAAACAAATGCCTGCCCGATTGGCTATCGCCTCCGCTTGGGCGTTTATCCATGCTGAGATGGTAGAGGCTCTCGATGCGGCTATCCAGTTCCGGGTGCAGGGTCGGCTCCAGGGTGGTCACGCCGTCAAAATTGATGGTGAGCCACGCCAGCCCGCCGGGTTGCAGCAGGCTGAGGAGGGGAGGCAGGCTTTGGGGCATGGGGAGCAAATCCAGCACGGCGTGAGCAATGAGCAGGTGAGCAGGCTGCGGTTTTTGGGGGATGTAGTCAAAAAGGTCGGCCTGAATCAATTCCACCTGCACGCTTTGCTCGCCGCGCTGCAAGTGAATACCCTGCGGGGTGGGCTGCGCCTGCCAGCCGTTTTGCCCTGCCCAAAGGGGCAGCCATTGATGAGCGTGAGCGATATTTTCCGGCATTTGGTCCAGCAGGATGTAGGTGGCGGTTGGGGGCAAAATGTCCCAGCGCAAAAGGCGGGTGAGCATGGTTCCAATCCCCGCGCCCAGTTCGATGACGCGAAGAGGCGAGGGGGAAAGGTGAAGGCGCAGGGCTTGCAAAACGTCTTTGTTGAGGGCGCGGTCATCCACGCTTTGTTTGGCAAGCAAATATTGCGGAAAAGAGTATTCCATGCCTATTCCCCTATCAGTTTGACCAAAACGCGCTTACGGCGGTGTCCGTCAAATTCGCCGTAGAAGATTTGCTCCCAGGGACCAAAATCCAGCCGCCCTTTGGTAATGGCGACCACGACCTCCCGCCCCATCACCTGACGTTTGAGGTGGGCATCGGCGTTATCTTCGCCGGTGCGGTTGTGCCAGTATTGCCCCAGCGGTTCGTGCGGGGCGAGGCGTTCCAGCCAGGTTTCGTAGTCATGGTGCAAGCCGCTCTCGTCATCGTTGATGAAGACCGAGGCGGTGATGTGCATGGCGTTGATAAGCGCCATCCCCTCCTGAATGCCGCTTTCGCGCAGGCATTCTTCCACTTGCGGGGTGATGTTCATAAATCCGCGCCGGGCGGGGAGGTTGAACCAGAGTTCTTTACGGTAGGATTTCATTGTTACTCGCATCTCCTTCTTGCGGCGGGTGGGCATTTTGCACCTTCTCCATCCCTTTGCCAACGCTCGCGGCGACCTGGTTGCGGGCGGCAAGGGCGGTTTGAGCGATATTGATGACCGATTTGGCAGTCTCCCCGCCCTGTTTTACGCTCTCCCTGCCCATCTCCAGCCCGCCTTGCGCCATGCGGAAGGCGCTTTTGGCGCCGCTGAAGGCAATTTTAAGGCTGCCCTTTGCCATCCGCGCCCCGGCTTTTACCCCCTTGCCTGCCAACCGCGCCGGAGCAAAAACAGCCTTCACCGGGTTACACATGCTCTCCGAGACGACTTCCGCCACCTCGCTGGTGAGAATGTGGGCAGAATCTATCATCGTTTGGGCGGCTTCGTCCACCATATCTTTGGCATGGTGCGCCGACTTTGCCCCAGCCTTCAGGGCTTTGCCGCGCACGGCTTTTGCGCCCCTGTGCATCGTCCTCGCCACCTCCGCGCCACTGTTCGCCACGCTCAAGGCGGCTTTGCCGCTGGCTTTTGCCACCTCGCCCCCTGCTTGGGCGGCGGCAGAGCCTTTGGCAAGCGCCTGGGCAAGTAGCTCCGCCGGAACTTGGAGCAGTTTTTCGCCCTGTTCGGCGCGGATTTCGTTCAGTTTTTGATACAGGCGCAACCGACCAGGGGCGGGCAAAGCCGGGGCGCTGGCTTCTTGCAAAAGGGCGCGGGCGGCTTCGTGCTTTGCCAGGCTTTGGCGGCAGGTTTCGCATTCTGCAAGGTGAGCGGCAACCTGAGCAGTCTCTGGTGCGGGCAGGGCGCGGCGGCTATAGGCTTCTAACAGGGGGGCAATTTCCTGGTGTGTATTCATGTCTACCTTTGAGAAAAGTACTCCGTCAAAAACTGGCGGGCGCGGTGCAGGCGCAGTTTGGCGGCAGAGAGGTTAATGTTCAGGGTTTCGGCAACCTGCGGTAGGGAGAGTCCATCCACCATATAAAGCAGGTAGGCGCTGCGAAGTTTGGCGGGCATTTCTGCCAGCGCCCGGCGGATGTCTTCCAGCGATTCTTGCTGGAGGAGGGATTCTTCGGGATGGGGAGCATTCTCATCCGCTGGTTCGGGGCTTTCCTCCCCTTCGCCTGGGTCGTCTTCCAGGGGCGTTTCCTGCCCTTGTTTGCGCTGCCCGGCGCGGAGGTGGTCTATGGCGGCGTTGCTGGCAATGCGATGCAGCCAGGAAGAGAGTTTGGAATCGCCCCGAAAGTTTTGCACCTGGCGGTACACCGAAAGAAAAGTCTCCTGGGTTACATCTTCGGCATCCTGTTCGTTTTGCAAAATGCGATAGGCGGCGCGGTACACCAGGTCGGCGTAGTCTTCCAGTAAAATTTCGTAGCCGCGTGGGTCGTTTTGTTGCAGGAGGGCGAGGATTTCCGGGTCTGAGGTTGCCATGTGTTTTTCCAAAAAGCCTGCCTGTTGAAACAGGCAGGCTCGGATTATATTCCTACTTCCAGAAGCGGATGAAAACTTTGGAGAAGAGACTTTCAGTTTCCACAATCCGGTCGGCGGTGACACCAATTTCTTCTTCGGTGGCGAGGATGTTATCTGCCATGTCGCCGATGTCTTCGGAGAGGGTCAGTACATCTTCCTGGGTGGCGCTACCGTCTTCCAACACTTCCAGGCTGTCGTAGGGGGTGGCTTCGGTCACGGTGCCGGTGGAAGGGGTGGTTTCGAGGGTGGATTCCGTCAGGCTTTGGGCAATTTCCGGGGCGCTGAGGGCTGCGTCTTCCAGGCTGGGGTTGGGGGTTCCGTCCAGTTGGGTAAGAGTTTCGGCGAGGAGGTATTCGGTTTCCACAATCCGGTCTGCCATTTCGCCAATCTCTTGTTCGGTGGCGAGGATTCGGTCTGCCATTTCGCCGATGTCGTCCGAGAGGGCGAGGGTGGTGTCTTCGGCGCTGTCGATGCTGGCGTTGAGGGGGTCGGGGGCGGCTTCCTGCTCGGCGGCGGGGTCGGTTTGCGGTTCGGAGGCAGGCTGCGGGTCGGCGGTTTCTTCTTCGGCGGGGGTGAGGGGTTCTTCGGTGGTGGGGGCTACATCCGAGAGGAGGTATTCGGTTTCCACAATCCGGTCTGCCATTTCGCCAATTTCGCCTTCGGTGCTGAGGATGCGGTCTGCCATTTCGCCGATGTCGTCCGAGAGGGCGAGAGTGGTTTCTTGCGAGCCTTCCAGGCGGTAGAGGGATTCTTCGGCGAGGGGAATGTCTTGGACGGGGAGAGCGGCGGTGTCCACCTGCGGGGTTTCTGGCAGGGGGTTTTGCACCACGCCAGAGTCCATGGCGGCGAGGGTTTCTTCGGAGGCTTGCAGGGCGGGGTCGTTGAGGCTTTCGGCGGGGTTGGTGTAGGCGACTATTTCTTCGGTTTCTACAATGCGGTCTGCCATATCCAAAATTTCGCCCTCGGTTGTGACGATGTTTTCTGCCATTTCGGAGGTGTCGGTGTAGAGTTCCAGGGTAGTGTTCAGGCTGGTTCCGCCGTCTGGCAGGGGGAGGGCGGCGGGGTCTTCGGCGGCGGCGTAGGCGGGCAGGGCTTTGAAGGCGAGAGAGAGGATGGTGATGAA
>DYNS01000529.1 GCA_020720965.1 Anaerolinea sp.
CATGTCTGCCCCGCCACAACCAGCCCCGAAAAACTCAACCAACACCTGCAGCGCCGCCTGGGGGGAGACCTGCCCGCCTCGGCGTATGGGGAGGGGTTGAGTCAACTCCTGGAACAAGCCAACCAGAACGGGGGATTCGTCACCCTGAGACACGGCTACACCGGCGAGGAAGTCCGGGCGACCCTGGACGGGCTGCCCCTGGCTCTCGTCACCGGGTTCGTCCCCTCTTCCTGGGGAGGTACAACCGCGGTGGAACTGGAATCCGGGAGTGTCATCAACGTCCTCAACCCCTCCGGGATGGCAGCGACCTCCCCCCAGAGCGGAGCAGGCAGCGCTGTTCACCGCGCCGCCGCCGCATACGGAGCCGGTTCGCGCAAGACGGAGGGCATACCGGTTGCCGCAGCCACCGGTATCCAGGAAGAGACCAGCACCCCGGCAGGCAAGGCAGCCATAGAGCAATTCACCCAGGTCATCCAGGAAGCGATTCAAAGCAGCCTGGTGGGGGGAACCGCAGCCCCTGCCCCCGCCGAGATAAGCGAACTGCGCAGCGCCATGATGGATATGGCGAGGGCGGTGGAGAAACTCGCCGAGCGCCCGGCGGCATCCACCCCAGCCCCGGTCGCCCCCGCCCCCCAGGAGGGCAGCCCAAAATGCCCGCGCTGCGGTCTGCCCGCCGAAAGCGGACACACCTGCCCGCCTCGCGCCTCCCGGAAGGGCAGGACAGCCACCCCCAAAGGGCAGCAAATGGCGCAGGAACACATCTTCGATGCGGTCCTGCTCCCCTCCCCGGATGTCTACCTGCAAAATGTACCCGAGGGGGTGGGCGGCAATCTGTATCGCGCCCTGGATGAATTTATCCCGGTCGTGGACCCCAACTTCGAGATAAACGAACAATCCGAAAGAATCATGCGGGGAATGTCCGCCATGATGCAAATGGGAGCCAGCGGAAAAGGAAACACCGCCTGGACGAGGGCATTTGGCTTATACGGACCTCCCGGCACCGGCAAGAACACCATCGCCCGCCAGGTCGCAGCCAGCATCAAGACCAGGGACGGGAACGGAAACATCTCCCAGGGCATCAACTACGTTGAAGCCAATATCACCCCCGAATCCTCGATGCAGGACTTGATTGGCGCAACCGTGCTGGAAACAGACCCCCAGACCGGGGCAACCATCTCCTCCCCCAAACTGGGCAAGATTGGTCTGGCGGCGGCGATGGGCAGCGTCATCTGCATCAATGAAATTGTCCGCAACCCCAAACTGGCTACCGCCTTGCAGTCGATGATTGAAGACGGCGAGATTCAAATTGACAGCCCGGAGCAGGGCATGGTGCGGATACCCGTCCACCCCGCCACCACCTTTGTCCTGACCTGGAACCCCGGATACGAGGGCGATGCCGAAAGACCAGGGCAGGCGCCACTCTCCCGGATTGTGCCGTTTCGCCTGGACAACCCAACGGCGGAGGAACAAACCCGGCGGGTGGAAAGCTTCTTTGCGGGGCTGCGCGGCGAAAAGGACATGGTGGACTCCAATGCCCGCCGCCGGGAGGAGATTGTGGCAAGAG